>CAYGTX010000122.1:0-5783 GCA_964352935.1 uncultured Rickettsiales bacterium
GAGGTAAGGAAGGCATCTTTTCGGGGGTGCCTTCTTTTTTTGTTTTATAAGCAATGAAGTAAAGTTTATTTACTAAACCTCTTCTTCCTCTGCTTTTCCTTCAATCAAGGGGCTTTCATCGGTGAGTACATGAAAGCTTTGCAACTTAGAGGGGATTTCTTTCGAGCCTTTCACTTCTACGCCCATTTTATGCAGTCTACGAGCTTTTGGTAGTAGGTTTTTATTCACGGATGAGACAAACTTCTCAAAATGTTTAGATGCCCCTTGCATCGATTTACCCACGCTTGAAACATGCCCGAGCGTTGTTGCTAATGCTCCAAGTAGCGATTGCACTTCGCTGATGATATCTTGCTGGCTCTGGCTTTGCTTTTCAGATTTGATGGCATAACGCGCTAACGACAAGGCGCCCGCTAAACCAGTAGGCCCTGCAATGATGATATCTTGCTCTTCGGCACGGTTTCTTAGGGATGTATCCGACTTAAAGGTTTGCTCTACCGCTGCCTCGCTATGCAAGAACATAAGCGTCATCACGTGACCTACATCTTTTTCAATGCCAGATTGTTTGATTGTGTCTCTTACAGCATCTTTATAGTTTTTACTCGACAGTGAGCGTAAATGCTCATTCATGCGCTTTTTAATGTCTTGCACGCGCTCTGCCTCGCGGTCAGTGCCTTCTGCCTCTGCAAGTTCTAGAAAGGCTTTAGAGGCTTTGCTATCAATCACCATAATGTTATCACCAGGGAGGAAAACAACCGCATCAGGTCTTAAATTACTGCCCGTTTGGCTGCTGGTATGAAATTGCATGATAAAATCACGTCCTGCAGTGAGTCCCATATTTTTTAGTGCATTTTCAAGCCCAATTTCAGAAAAATTACCAATCGCATGAGGCGTAGAAAGGCTGCGCCATACTAGCTCGGTTTTATCACTACTATGTTTAACTTGATTATGCAGGATAGAAACGGATTTGCTGACTTTATCGAACTCTTCCATGGTTTTTTTTGCGAGGGTTTCGGCTTCTTTTCTAAAAAGCTCACCACCCGTTGAAAACATAGCTTCTTTGGCTGATTTCATGCTTTCTTGGCGGGTTTTCTCCCAATCTTCCATGCGTGATTTCATGTCCTCTACGCGTTGAAGGGCAAGCTCTTTGTCTTTCTCTGCTTGGTGGCGTTGCTCATTGAAAGATTCGGCTTTGCTGGTTGCTTGTTTGATTTCTTCTTCTATGGCTTGAATCTCACGCGCTGCTTGCTCTAGGCGTAAGCGCGCCTCAATGGCTAAGGTTTCATGCTTCTTATGTGCTTGTTTTAACAACAAATAAGCGACCATCGCGCCAATTGCGAGTGAAATTAAGGCGGTGAGAATATAAAAAAACATGGAAATCCTTTCATTGAGTTGCTATGTTTCGCAAGCGCCTTAAACTTTAGAAGAAAACAGGGCTTCTGGCAAAAGAAATTAAGCAATAATTGGTATCTAGATATTATGAATCACTCCTCTAGCAATACAAACACTGCCGTTATAATCTTGGCAGCGGGTAAGGGTACGCGTATGAAGTCGTCTTTACCAAAGGTGATGCATGAAGTAGCTGGAAAGCCAATGGTGATGCATGTGTTAGATACAGCAAAGTCATTAAATAGCTCTGAATGTATTGTGGTGCTGGGTGAGGGCATGCAAGAAGCGCAAGCATTGGTGAATCAGCATGCAAATGTGGTGATTCAAAAAGAACGTTTAGGCACGGGTCATGCAGTGAGAGAGGCGCTCCCAGCATTAAGCCAAAAGAATAGAAAAAATGGACATGTCTTTGTTTTATATGGTGATACACCATTGGTGAAGCCAGAAACACTCAAGGCAATGCAAGCCAAAGCCGATGAAGGCAATGAGGTGGTTGTGCTTGGATTTAGACCAGATGATCCCGCCGAATATGGGCGTTTGATTGCAGATAAAGCAGATAACCTAACTGCTATTATAGAATATCAAGAAGCATCCGAAGCACAGCGTGCGATTAATTTGTGTAATTCAGGTGTATTGTTGCTTTCAAGCGAAGTGCTCAATAATTTATTACCAAAAGTAGAAAATAATAACTCTAAAGGTGAGTATTATCTTACCGATTTAGTGGCACTAGCGGTGGCTGCTAATAAGAAATGTGGGTATGTTGAAGCCAGTGCGGACGAAGTGCTTGGCGTGAATGATCGGGTGCAGCTAGCCGAAGTAGAGACAATCTTGCAAAACAGACTCAGAAAGCGTGCTATGGAGCAGGGGGCAACGCTTATAGCGCCTGAAACGGTGTTTTTCTCAGTGGATACTGCGCTGGGAAAAGACGTGATTGTGCACCCATTTGTGGTGTTTAGCGGTACGGTGAAAGTGGGCGATAATGTTGAAATTAAAAGCCATAGCCACTTAGAAGGCGCAGATGTTCAAACTAATGCGGTGTTAGGCCCTTATGCGCGGTTAAGACCGGGTACTGAAATTGGCAAAGGTGCTAAAGTTGGCAATTTTGTTGAGATTAAGAAAGCTAAAATATGCGCTGGGGCTAAAGTGAATCATCTAAGCTATATTGGTGATGCTGAAATAGGCGAAAATGCCAATATTGGTGCGGGCGTGATTACCTGTAACTATGATGGCGTGAATAAATATCGTACGCATATTGGTAAAGAAGCCTTTATTGGCTCTAACACTGCGCTTATTGCACCTGTGAATGTGGGTAATGGCGCACTTATTGCCGCTGGCAGCACCATCACAGAAGATGTGGGGGATGGTGATCTTGCCATTGCCAGAAGTCGCCAAGTGATAAAAGACAAAGCCGCACGTTTGCTAAAACGCATTAGGCGTAAACATTAGTTTGATTCTAAATGATTGGCGCACATGCCCAACTATAAAATGTTAATTGAATATGATGGAACCGGCTTTGCAGGTTGGCAATTTCAGCCAGACCAGCCAAGTGTGCAAGGGCACCTTCAACATGCGTTGCAAAAGCTGACGGGTGAAAAGGTGCGCATCTATTGCTCTGGACGTACCGATGCAGGTGTGCATGCGTGGGGGCAGGTGGCAAGCTTTACGCTTGAAAAAGCATTTCCGCCTGAAAGCCTGAGAGGTGGTATTAATTTTCATCTCGAAACACCGCAAATAAGTGTGCTGAAGGTGGATGAGGTGGGTGATGAATTTCACGCGCGTTTTTCAGCTAAGGGGCGTCGCTATCGGTATCATATCGTTAATCGTTCATCACCCATTGCTATTTTGGCAAATCGTGCATGGCACGTGAAGCCTGCTTTAGATCTTGCAGCCATGCAAGAAGCGGCGAGCTATTTGATTGGTTATCATGATTTTTCAAGTTTTAGAGATTCCCAGTGTCAGGCAAAATCACCTTTAAAGACGCTGGATAGGCTTGATGTCACAGCAGATGGTGAGCATATTTATGTGGATGTGGAAGCAATTAGTTTCTTGCATCACATGGTCAGAAATCTAACTGGCACTTTGGTGAAAGTTGGAAATGGCAATTGGCAAGCACAAGAAGTGAAGCAAGTGCTAGCCGCAAAAGACAGAAAGGCAGGTGGCCCAACAGCACCGGCGCATGGTTTATATTTTTGCGAAGTAAAATACTAATCCATTTTTCATAACGATAGAATTTAGTGGTTTTAACCCGCTTTAGCGTACTGAATCTGTCTTTAATACTCAAAGATATCACCTAACAGTTTGAGTGCCTTTCCTCTTTCAGTTTCAAATTTAGGGTCTTGATTGAGGATAAGTTTGGCATCATCAGATGCGGCTAGCAATAAATCGTGATGTTCGTATGGGTTGGCAAGTTTAAAGTCCATAAAGCCAGATTGCTTTGTGCCTAACACCTCTCCACCACCACGAAGGCGCAAATCTTCTTCGGCAATAAAAAACCCATCATTGCTTTGGCGCATAATTTGTAAACGCTCTTTTGCGACCTGCCCAAGTGTTTGATACATTAATAGGCAAGTCGATAATTTATCGTTTCTGCCAACACGACCACGTAACTGATGCAGTTGTGACAGACCAAATCTTTCTGCATGTTCAATGATGATGACGGTGGCATCGGGGACATCTACCCCCACTTCAATCACCGTGGTTGCCACAAGCACATGAATATTACCATCACGGAATTCTGCCATGGTTTTTTCACGTTCTGCTGCTGGCATCTGCCCATGCACTAACCCTACGGACGAGCCGAATACTTGTTTGAGAGTTTTAAAGCGTTCTTCAACAGCGGTGAGTTCTAAGCTCTCAGATTCTTCTACTAGTGGACAAATCCAGTAGGCTTTATTGCCCTCAGCAATCACCCGCTTAACACCCTCAATCACTTCAGCAATGCGTTGTTTAGAGATGATGCGTGTATCAATGGGTTTTCTGCCACTGGGTTTTTCATTAATGAACGAACATTCCATATCACCATAAAGTGTTAATGTTAGCGTTCTGGGAATGGGCGTGGCACTCATTAGTAGAATATCTGGGTGTTGTCCTTTTTCGGCGAGCGTCATGCGCTGACCGACACCAAAACGGTGTTGTTCATCAATCACAATCAGCCCAAGCTTATGAAATTTTACATATTCTTGGAATAGAGCATGTGTACCCACTATCATGTGTAACTCACCAGAGGCTAATTGTTCTAGCAACTCAGCTCTCTCTCTTGCTTTCACACTACCAGAAAGGAAGCCTAACTTTAACCCCAGCGATTCCGCATAAGGTGCAATCGCCTTATAATGTTGGCGCGCTAATATCTCTGTGGGTGCCATCATCGCGGCTTGCATGCCTGCTTCTACTGCATTTAGCATTGCACAAAGTGAAACAATGGTTTTACCGCTGCCCACATCCCCTTGCAATAAGCGCATCATTTTGGTGGGAGTGGCTTGATCGGTTTCAATTTCTTTAATGGCTTGAAGTTGAGCATTGGTGAGTTTGAATGGAAGCGTGCTTAATAATTGTGATTTTAATGTACCTTCAACCTTAACCGCATTGCCTTTATCTTTAGCAGACAGTTCACGAATCAGCCTTAGCGAGAGTTGAAATGCTAATAACTCATCAAATGCTAAACGTCTGCGCGCTGGGTGATGTCGTGATACATCATCCAAACTTTCAGGGTGATGTACTTTCTGAATAGCATCATGCCAGCTAGGGAATTTTTCCTTTTGCAAGAAGTGGCTATTAATCCATTCGGGGAGTTTGGGTGCGTTCTTAAGTGCGCCTAAGATGCTTTTGCGCATAATTTTACGGCTCACTGTGTGGGTGAGAGGGTAAATAGGCTCTATGATGCAGACTTTATCAATGTTCTCTGGTGGTTCGATATAATCTGGGTGCGTGATTTGCACCTCACCATTAAAATGCTCCACCTTGCCACTGATAATACGTGTTGAGCCTTCAGGCATCTGCTGCTTTAGGTAGTTTCCTTTAACATGGAAGAAAACCAAACTAATGAAGCCTGAAGGTGTATAGCAACGCACTTTGTACGGAATTGACTTCTTGTGGGCTGGAGGTGTAATGTGTTGCTGGATTTCAACCGAAACTGTTACAATACAACCATCTTGCATTTTATCGATAGTGGGCATCGATTTTCGGTCAATAATGCTGACGGGTAAATGCCACAATAAGTCAATGAGATTTGGACCGCAAAACTTACTGATAGATTCAGAGAGCTTAGGTCCAATACCTTTTAAGGTGCTGATATGGGTAAAAAGTGAGTATAGGATGGCTGGACGCATAAAAAATCGTAACCGTTATGCTTATAAATAATCAATGTGATAAGAGTTTAGCAGGTGATAATATAGATATTC
>CAYGTX010000123.1:0-5670 GCA_964352935.1 uncultured Rickettsiales bacterium
AGATACATAAGGAGTGCAAAGCAGAATGGAGCAGCCCGTAACTGCTACCAATAGTATATGCAAACTTCAATAATGTCAACATGTTGTGTTTTGCGAAAAATTTAGGATTTCTGGGCGTTTCAAAAAATCAAGTGAATTTTTTTCTTTTTTTATCAAAAAAAATTACCACATCTGGTAGGAAAACTTCTGGTGTCACACAAAGATTTGTGGTTTAATGGAGTTATCGGCAGTGAAGACTGCTTCCCTTTGAAATCAGGCAGATTTCTTAACCAAACATATTCGCCAGTTAGGCTTGAAATGATAACGCTCAATATAAGTGAGGAGCATCATGGATAGCACATCGATAGATTTAAGAGCCGCCATGCGCCAGAAGATTCGCTATCTTGCTGAGCGTCAATCGGTTATTTCTCAGAATATTGCGAATGCGAACACGCCTGATTATAAAGCACAAGATTTAAAAGCCCCTTCTTTTTCAGAGCTAGTTGCACCTTCTGGTAAAGGCGGCGTTAAGCTAGCAGTTACATCACCTAAGCACATACAACTTCAAACCCATAACAGTTTATTTAAAGTGGTTGAAGATGAATCGGCTGAAACCTCGCCCGATGGTAATAGCGTGGTGCTTGAAGAGCAAATGATGCATATGGCAAAAACCTCGTTGGACTATCAAACCACCGTTAATCTTTACCAAAAGATGGGTAAACTCATTAAAGAAGCGCTGGGTCGCGGGCAGTAATCGCAAAGTAAGGAGTTAATATTATGGATCTTACACAGTCTTTACAGGTTTCTGCATCTGGCATGAAGGCACAAAGTTCTCGTATGCGTATCGTAGCACAGAACATCGCCAATGCTGATTCAACAGGCACACGCCCTGGAGAAGCACCTTATCGCCGCCAAACCATTACGTTTAAAAATGTGTTGGATAAGTCAACGGGTGCAGAAGTAGTTAAAGTAGCAAGCACAGGAGAGGATGACAGCGACTTTAAAGCACGCTATGACCCAGCACATCCAGCCGCTAATGAGCAAGGCTATGTGCTACTGCCTAATGTAACCACTACCATTGAGTTGATGGATATGAAAGAAGCACAACGTAGCTATGAAGCCAACCTAAGCGCAATAGAAACCACCAAAACAATGCTGATACAAACCATTCAGCTATTGCGATAATTCAGCGGTGATGAGACACCCCCCCTATTAAATTTGAGAGAAAAAGAGAGTTTTAAACCATGAGTATCAGTTTTCAGTCTGCCGTTAATGCCTATAATCAAGCCGCTAATATGGCAAAGAATGTGACGCCTTCTGCTACCCAAGATGGCGCGAAAGAGTTTGCTAATGTACTGCAAAGCACCGTGAATGGCGCGATGCAAGACATACGAAAAGCAGAAAGCTACTCTGCTAAAGCACTTATTAATCAAGCGGACATTACAGACGTTGTGATGTCTGTCAACAAAGCTGAAACCACTTTACAAACAGTGATTGCACTGCGTGACCGCTTGGTAACCGCACACCAAGATATCATGAAGATGCCAATCTAACCCATGCAGTTTGCTCTTGCGATAAACAATAAAAACCTTCATGTTAGCACGATAGGGGCAATATGCATTTCCCCTTTTATTCAACCCTTGAAACGCTTGCTTTATGGATTCAGTTACCGTTCTTGAAATTGCTAAAATGGCAATTTATGTGCTACTTAGAATATCACTTCCGCTCATGTTAGTGGCACTTGCAGTTGGTTTATTGATTTCGTTCTTTCAAGCAATTACACAAATTCAAGAAATGACGCTTACCTTCGTGCCAAAAATTATTGCTATTTTTGTGTCTATGCTGATTTTTCTTCCATTTATGGGCGCTGAGCTAAATACGTTTAACGATTTTATTACTGAGCGCATCATTGAAGTAGGGCACGATAACAAAGAAATTACACCATAGATAATAGATATGCTGGAAGAACTTACCATCACGATGGTGTTTCATGCCATTTTGCTCTTTGCCCGTATTGGTACGATGCTCATGCTACTGCCTGGCTTTGGTGAATCCAACACATCCATGCAAGGAAGATTATGGTTTGCGGCTGGCTTGTCACTGGTTTTCCTCCCGCTTCTACAGCCCACACTTCCGCAAGTGCCCACCAGCACCATTTCACTTGTGCTGTTAGTAAGCTCTGAGATTATAGTTGGTGTATTTATCGGCTCAATGACGCGTATCGTGTTTAGTGTACTGCATACCGCTGGGATGATTATCTCATTCCAAATGGGATTGTCTGCCGCCATGCTGTTTGATCCATCGCAAGGATCACAAGGTTCTGTGGTTGGTAACTTTCTAACGATTGTGGCGTTTGTACTGCTTTTTACCACCAATATGCACCATGTGTTTATTTATGGCATGATTGATAGTTATGTGGTGTTTGTTCCTGCTGACCCACTGCCATGGGGTGAGTTTGCAGAGTTTGCAGGCCGATTAACTTCCGATGTATTTAACATGGCATTCCGCATGGCATCACCGCTGGTAATTTGTGGGCTGCTTGTATATCTGGCGGCTGGCGTTATGTCGCGACTCATGCCGCAGATGCAAGTGTTTTTCGTACTTGTTCCCTTGCAGGTATTGCTTGGTTTCTTTATCCTGATTGTAACGATGTCTGGTAGCATGATGTGGTTTATGGATTACTTAGCAGAAGTCTATGCTAGTATGTTAATTCCTAATTAAGCGTGTTCTAAATGGCTGATGATAATGATGATTCGCAAAAGACGGAAGACCCCACGCATAAGCGGCTGGAAGATTCCCGCAAGAAAGGGGAAGTCATCTTTTCACGTGAAGTAAGCAGTTTTCTTGCGCTTTTTGTGCTTGCATTAGGGCTTACTTCTTTTGTTCCCACCATGATGAATGTCACTGCATCTACCATGACACCCTTCATCGCAATGCCGCACAACTATATTGTAGACCCTGTTGGCATCATGGAAATTTATGAAGGTGCTATGAAAGATTTCTTTGGCATTATGACGATGCTCTTTATCTTTCTAATTGGCGCTGCTTTCTTTTCACCGATGGTGCAACGCGGCTGGCTGGTGTCATTTGAAAGCTTAGCCCCTAAAATATCGCGTATTTCACCGATAAAAGGGCTGGGACGTCTTTTTTCTGTTCGCTCACTGGTAGAATTTGCCAAAGGCTTGTTTAAACTCACACTTATTGCGATTATTTCCTATTACGCAGTTTCCACCTCTTTACCAGAGATTGGACAACTCTATACGCACTCTGCCAAAGACGTATTTACGCTTCTGGGCTTTCTCTCTGCACGCATTATGGTGGGTGTATGCGTGTTTATGTTTTTTGTAGCATTGTTGGATTATCTCTATCAGCGCTATGAATATATGAAAAAAATGCGCATGACGAAGCAGGAGATTAAGGAAGAGTTTAAAAGCACTGAGGGTAACCCTGAAGTAAAATCAAAGCTAAAAGAAATTCGCCGCGAACGCTCTAATAAGCGTATGATGGCGGCTGTGCCTAGTGCTGATGTGGTGGTGACCAACCCAACACACTATTCTATCGCATTGAAGTATGATATGGATGGCGGCGCAGCGCCAATGTTGGTAGCTAAAGGGATGGATAATCTTGCACTCAAGATAAGAGAAATTGCAAAAGAGCATCGTATTCCGATTGTTGAGAACCCTCCACTTGCGCGTGCGCTCTATAGTAGTGTCGAAATTGATGAAGAAATTCCAGTTACGCATTATCATGCGGTTGCAGAAATTATCCGCTACGTGTACAAGTTAAAAGGCAAATTATAACAGCAGACAATATATACAGCAGAAATTATGACTGAAGAAACCATAGCAGCAGGTGAATTTAAAGCAAAATGCCTTAAATTAATGGCAGATGTTGAGCGCACAGGCCAACCGCTCGTCATTACTAAACGCGGCAAACCTATTGTCAGACTCATGCCTTATATTGCGGATGATGCTCCCGAAAGTGCTTTTGGATGCATGCAAGATACAGGAACATGGCAATTGGAAGGCTCGCTCGAGGAGTCTCCGCTTACAGATGACTCAGCAGCACAAGGTGAAGATGATAATACACTGCCTGAAGAAGAAAATAATGATGCCCAGAGTGGTCTGCTTGATGATGAACTTGAGGCCGATACATTACATATTCAGCAAATTACTCAAGATGATGCCACTAATAATGAGGCACTTATCACTGAATCTGAAGAAGACATCGACACGGCAGCCCATATCTTAGAAGAAACTGAGGCGTTCATTGAAACGCAGCCAGAGCCAGAAAACACTGTTCCTGCGGACGACTCAACACAAGAGGAAAACACCCCCTCTTCTGAAACACCGCGCCCTCGCACCATCTCACGCACAGCCCCTCCTAATCGTGGCCTGCCTATTGAAAGTGAAGCACACCATCGCGTCACTGCCCCAAGTAAAAGCAGCAGCACAGCAGTGCATGATGATGATGAACTTTTTATACCACCAGCTACCGATGCATCATCAAATGACGATAGCAACTATGCGCTCGATGATTTTCTAGAAGAGGATGACGATGATGATTTCTTCGCCAATTATGAGGACGACGCAGAGGAAGATGCGATAGATTTTTCGGATGAAGAAGACACCCAACTAGTCGAAGAAGAAGCCGATGTCTTTAAATCAGATGAACCAAAAGTAGAGATCGCCGAGCAATCTTATATCTTTACAGCCAATCAACAAGAATTAGACGAGCTAGATCAGCAGTTAAATAGCGAAGGTGACGTAGAAGAGCGCAAAGAAAGGCTTGCACAGCAATTTACTTCAGCGTGGAATAGACGCGCACCCTACACGGGAGGAAACCAATGAGTGGACGCACCCCTAAAGTTTTAGTTGATACCCTACCGTGGCTTTTATATGTGCTGGGCAACTCATCACTTGATGGCACATGGAAAGAACAAATAGACCAATGTTCTAAACATTCTAAACTCTTTTTTTCTGCGGCATCAGTTGCTGAGTGCGCTGCTCTTATCAAACAAGAAAAGTTAGTGTTGCACCAACAAAATGACAAATGGGTTGAGCAAGCG
The DNA here is from genome assembly GCA_964352935.1 of uncultured Rickettsiales bacterium. GTDB lineage: Bacteria > Pseudomonadota > Alphaproteobacteria > Rickettsiales > CAYGPX01 > CAYGPX01. Next base: position 5,048 of record CAYGTX010000123.1, read on the forward strand.
ATATTGCAAAGTAAGACTCAGATCATTCCCATTGATGAAATCGTTGCATTTGAAGCGGAGCAACTACCTAAGTCTCCTGCCGGCATTCATCCATATGAAAAGCTGATTTTAGCGACAGCAAGAACGCATAATATCTCGCTACTCACAAAACGGCAGATATTTATCGATTATGCAACAACAGGGTTCTTAAAAATCAAATCATGACGCTGCGCTTATTATATGTCACCACCGATAGCAAAGAAAACGCATTAGAGCTGGCTCATAGCTTGGTCAGCGCCAATCTTGTGGCATGCGCTAACATCATAGAAGGCATGACATCTGTCTATCGTTGGCAAAATGAAATTGAAGAAAACCATGAAGTGACATTGCTGCTAAAGACAGTTGAAGCCAATATTGAAGCCGTCGAAAAGCACGTAAAAACACACCATAAATATGAAACTCCATGCATTTTGTCGCTTTCTATTGAAAAAGCGAATGAAGATTTTGTAAAATGGGTTGAAAATTCCTGCAAAGTAGCTTATTAAGTCTTCAACAAGCAGCTTGCTGGGGTATAGCCAAGCGGTAAGGCACCGGTTTTTGGTATCGGCATCCCAGGTTCGAATCCTGGTACCCCAGCCATTTCT
>CAYGTX010000124.1:0-5636 GCA_964352935.1 uncultured Rickettsiales bacterium
ATGTTGTTCTTAAAGATGCTGGTGCAAGCAAAATTAATGTGATTAAAGAAGTTCGCGCTATAACAGGATTGGGTCTTAAAGAAGCTAAAGACTTAGTTGAAGCTGCTCCTAAAGCATTGAAAGAAGGCGTTTCTAAAGATGAAGCTGCTGAAATTCAGAAAAAACTTGAAGCTGCTGGTGCAAAAGTTGAAGTTAACTAATTGTTAATTTCTTCTGCCACTATGATTCTTCAATCGTTTTAAAATTTGGCCATTGGGCGAGGGGTATTCCTCTCGCCCCAATGGCGTTTATGTGACTAAAAATAGTTGGTGACAAACCAATATTTTTGCTTTAAAAGTCACGCAGTTTTTACTGCAAAGCAGTTAGCTTATTAAGCGCAACCTAGATAGCGGAGTGTATCTCAAGTGTCCTATTCCTTCACGTCACGTAAAAGAATCCGTAAAAGTTTTGGCCGTATTGAAACAGTAGCTGAAATGCCAAACTTGATTGCTATACAAAAGCAGTCATATGATGAGTTCTTGCAAGCTGATGTTCAAGCACAAGAAAAAAAAGATAAGGGTCTTCAAGGCGCTTTAAAGTCGATTTTCCCACTAAATGACCTTGCTGAAACAGCGACCTTAGAATTTGTAAGTTATCAGTTTGATGCACCAAAATATGACGTTGAAGAATGTCGTCAAAGAGGCATTAATTTCTCTGCGCCTTTAAAAGTGACGTTACGCCTAATTGTGTGGGATATTGATGAAGATACTGAAGCAAGAGAAATTAAAGGTATAAAAGAACAAGAAGTTTACATGGGTGATATCCCATTAATGACTGAAAATGGTACCTTTATTATTAACGGAACAGAGCGTGTTGTTGTGTCTCAAATGCACCGTTCTCCGGGTGTTTTCTTTGATCACGACCGTGGTAAAACACATAGTTCTGGTAAATTCTTGTTTTCTGCTCGTATTATCCCTTACCGTGGTTCGTGGTTGGATTTCGAATTTGATGCAAAAGATCATGTTTTCTTCCGCATTGATCGTCGCCGTAAAATTTTAATTGGTACATTGCTTCGTGCATTAGGCATGAATAATGAAAAAATTGTGAATGAATTTTATAGTTCAGCATCCGTTAAGAAAATTAAGAATGGCTGGTCTATGCCATTTATCGTTGAGCGTTTTAAAGGTTTAAAATTACCAAATGATTTGATTGATGCAAAAACAGGCAAAGCTGTCGCTCATTCAGGCGATAAAATTACTCCTCGTAAAGCTAAGTTACTTGCGGAAGCAGGGCTTGAAAGCTACGTTATCTCTGATGAAGAATTAGTTGGTCAGTATATTTATGAAGATATCATTGATAAGAGTACTGGTGAAGTTGTTCTAGCTGTTGGTGAAGAGATTACCAAAGATAATTTAGAAGTACTTGTTGAAGCTGGTATTAAAGAGCTTAAAGTTATTCAGCTTGAGAGTGCCTCTGCTATTCCATTTATTAGAAATAGTTTGTTTGCTGATAAAAATACAACCTATGAAGATGCTTTATTTGAAATCTATAAAGTAATGCGTCCTGGTGAACCGACTACTGCTGAAGCAGCGGCCGCAATGTTTGAGAATTTATTTTTTGACCCAGAGCGTTATGATTTATCTGCTGTTGGTCGTGTTAAGTTGAATGCGCGTCTTGGCATTGATAATGTAGATGAAGAGCACGGCACTTTAATGCATGATGACATTATTCGTGTCATTAAAACACTGGTTAACCTTAAAAATGGCATTGGCGAGATTGATGATATTGATCACCTCGGTAACCGTCGTGTTCGTTCGGTGGGTGAATTGATGGAAAATCAATTCCGCATTGCTTTAGTGCGTATGGAGCGTGCTATTTCAGAGCGTTATGATTTATCTGCTGTTGGTCGTGTTAAGTTGAATGCGCGTCTTGGCATTGATAATGTAGATGAAGAGCACGGCACTTTAATGCATGATGACATTATTCGTGTCATTAAAACACTGGTTAACCTTAAAAATGGCATTGGCGAGATTGATGATATTGATCACCTCGGTAACCGTCGTGTTCGTTCGGTGGGTGAATTGATGGAAAATCAATTCCGCATTGCTTTAGTGCGTATGGAGCGTGCTATTTCAGAGCGTATGACAGCTGTTGATGTTGATACCGTTATGCCGCATGATTTAATCAATGCAAAATTACTTGTTTCTGTTATGCGTGAGTTCTTTGGTTCGTCACAATTATCGCAGTTTATGGATCAAATTAACCCATTAGCTGAAATTACGCATAAGCGTCGCCTTTCTGCGTTAGGCCCTGGTGGTCTTAGCCGTGAACGTGCGGGTTTTGAAGTGCGTGACGTACACCCAACTCATTATGGTCGTATTTGTCCGATTGAAACGCCGGAAGGGCCGAATATTGGTCTAATCAATAGCTTGGCCACATTTGCTAAAGTGAATAAGTATGGTTTTATCGAAAGTCCTTATCGTAAAGTAGAAAATGGAAAAGTGACTGATGAAGTGCTTTACCTTTCTGCTATTGATGAAGGACGTTACACCATTGCTCAAGCAAATGAAGTGTTGAACGATGATGGTTCACTTGCTGGTGAGTTGATTAACTGCCGTAAGAATAGCGACTTTGAATTAGTAACACCTAATGATGTTCAGTTGATGGATGTATCACCAATGCAGGTGGTTTCAGTTGCTGCGTCACTTATTCCTTTCTTGGAGAATGATGATGCTAATCGTGCATTGATGGGATCAAACATGCAACGCCAAGCGGTGCCATTACTACAAGCGGATGCTCCTCTTGTTGGAACAGGTATTGAAGAAGTGGTTGCTCGTGATTCAGGTGTAACTGTGGTTGCGCGTCGTGATGGTAAAGTGGAGCAGGTGGATTCTAACCGTATCGTTATTCGTGCAACGGATGATGATGGTAAAGAATTAGGTGTAGATATTTATAATCTTCTTAAATATCAACGTACTAACCAAAATACTTGTATTAACCAGAAACCTACTGTGAAAGTGGGTGATGTGGTGAGCAAAAAAGATATCGTTGCTGATGGACCAAGTACACATCTTGGTGAGTTAGCGCTTGGTCGTAACTGTTTAGTAGGCTTTATGCCTTGGAATGGTTATAACTTTGAGGATTCAATCCTTATTTCTGAGCGTATTGTTAAAGATGACGTATTCACATCAATCCATATTGAAGAATTTGAGATTGTTGCGCGTGATACTCGCTTAGGTCCTGAAGAAGTAACCCGTGATATTCCAAATGTTGGTGAAGAAAACCTTCGTCACCTCGATGAGGTTGGTATTGTTCATGTAGGTGCTGAAATTAGACCTGGTGATATTATGGTGGGTAAAGTGACACCTAAAAGTGAATCTCCAATGACACCTGAAGAAAAACTGCTTCGTGCAATCTTTGGTGAGAAAGCTGCAGATGTTCGTGATTCATCACTACGTGTTCCTCCTGGTGTTGGTGGTACGGTAGTTGAGGTAAGAGTATTCTCACGTCGTGGTATCGAAAAAGATGAGCGTACTTTAGCAATTGAGCAACAAGAAATCGAACGTCTTGCAAAAGACCGTGATGATGAGTTGAAAATTGTTGAAGACCACATCTATAGCAAATTAGAAGAAAAGCTATCTGGTAAAGAAGCTGCTTCTGGACCACAAACATTTAAAGCGGGTAAAATTTCTAAAGAAACGCTTGAGAAATATAGCCGTAAAGAATGGTGGAAATTTGCGCTTAAAAATGATGATCCAATGGCTGAAGTTGAATTGCTTAAGAAGCAACTTGATGAAATTACCAAAGCTGCATTTGATCGTTATGAAAGCAAAGTTGAAAAAGTACAAAGTGGTGATGATTTACCACAAGGTGCTTTGAAAGTTGTTAAAGTTTTTGTGGCAGTAAAACGTAAGCTACAGCCGGGTGATAAAATGGCGGGTCGTCATGGTAACAAAGGTGTGATTTCACGCATTATGCCAGCTGAAGATATGCCTTACCTTGAAGATGGTACTCCACTTGATGTTGTACTAAATCCACTAGGTGTACCTTCACGTATGAACGTGGGTCAGATTCTAGAAACTCACTTAGGTTGGGCTTCTGCTGGTGTAGGTCGTCAAATTACTGAAGCGCTTGAAGTTTATGGTCAAGATCAAAAGATTGATGCGCTCAAGAAAACGATGGATATTGCTTATTCTGATAAGAAGGTTTCAAAAGAAATTGCTACGATGAATGACCAAGAAGTGGTTGAGCTTGCAACTAACCTTAAACGCGGTATTCCTTTTGCAACACCAGTATTTGATGGTGCTAAAGAAGCGGATATCGATGAAGTGCTAGCCCGTGCTGGTCTTGATACATCTGGTCAGGTGCAATTGCGTGATGGTCGTACTGGTGAGAAATTTGACCGTAAAGTAACCGTTGGTTATATTTACATTTTAAAACTTGCTCACTTGGTGGATGATAAAATTCACGCGCGTTCAATTGGCCCATACTCGCTTGTTACACAGCAACCACTTGGTGGTAAGTCGCACTTTGGTGGACAGCGTTTTGGGGAAATGGAATGTTGGGCACTTCAGGCTTATGGTGCATCTTATACACTACAAGAAATGCTTACTGTTAAGTCGGATGATGTGGCTGGTCGTATTAAAATCTACGAATCAATCGTTCGAGGTGATCATACGTTTGAATCAGGTATTCCTGAGTCATTCCATGTAATGATTAAAGAACTTCGTTCGCTATGCTTGAATGTCTCTTTAGAAGAGTCGGATGAGCTTCCAGCGTTAGAAGATCTTAAAGACGTAGCGTAAAATAAAAGTAGCTAGTTGCCCGTAAGGGTGACTAGCTTACTTATCTCAAAATATACTAATTACTCATACACTAGCAGGAGTGAATGCAGATGAACGAAGTTACGAAATTCCTTGGTCAGGCAGGCGAAGCACAGAATTTTGACCAAATCAAAATCTCAGTGGCTAGCCCTGAAAAGATTCGTTCATGGTCTTTTGGTGAAGTTAAAAAGCCAGAAACCATTAACTACCGTACCTTTAAACCTGAGCGTGATGGCTTATTTTGTGCTCGTATTTTTGGTCCAGTGAAAGACTATGAATGTCTTTGTGGTAAATATAAGCGCATGAAATATCGTGGTATTATCTGCGAAAAATGTGGCGTTGAAGTGACCACTTCTAAAGTTCGTCGTGAACGTATGGGGCATATTGAGCTTGCTGCTCCTGTTGCACATATTTGGTTCTTAAAATCATTACCATCTCGTATCGCTACATTACTTGATATGGCGCTTAAAGATGTTGAGAAAGTACTTTATTTTGAAGTGTATGTGGTAACTGATCCTGGTTTATCACCGTTTACACAACGTCAGCTTCTAACTGAAGAGCAGTATCGTCGTGCACAAGATGAGTATGGTGAAGATGCATTCACAGCGATGATCGGTGCTGAAGCCGTACAATTGCTACTTTCAGAAATTGATCTTCCAGAAGAAAAAGCAACATTACGTGCTGAACTTGTTGATGTTAAATCTGAAGCTAAACGTAAGAAAATTGTTAAACGTTTAAAACTTGTTGAAGATTTCCTTGATTCTGGAAATCGTCCAGAGTGGATGATTTTAGATGTAGTTCCAGTTATTCCACCTGAATTGCGTCCGCTTGTGA
>CAYGTX010000125.1:0-5404 GCA_964352935.1 uncultured Rickettsiales bacterium
GTGCAAAAATATGGCCCGCCATCATTTCAGTTTCTGGGTGCCATGGCGCAAACGCTAGTGGCTGATTCTTTTCAACGATAATGGGCAATGCTGTTTTTATCTGATGCTGCACAAGCCGCTCCAATAAAGGCAACGGGCTCATTTCTCCACTCGCTGCATAATAAGCAGCCACGATAGATTCTTTATTCAGTGCTTTAAAAACTGGATGTTTTAAGAAATGCTGTATCAGTTGATGCGAGGCATCCATCTGAGTTTGAACCGGCAATGCCTCTCGCTTATCGAGATAATATTTCCGAAGCGATTGCTTATTCGTTATGGAAGACATAATACCGCCGCTTTTAGAGTTCGCTTTGCACTAATAAGATTGGCGAAGAACACATCACTTTTCAAGTAGTTTTTAACATCTACCTAAGGCAACATTCGTTATGATGGTTGAATAAAAAAGAAGTGGGGGTGGGACCGCCATAACCGCCAGTCATATGAATGCTCCATGAGACCTCGTTTATAAAGGTGGGTGCGGTAATAAACAAGCCACGGCCTGCTTAGGGACCACTCCCTAAAAGCATGATATCGACTCTGGAGATTGTGTTGCTGGCGAATTGGGCAGCGATCCACCCCTCACTTAGGATATTAGACCTTTTCAATGGTTTGTGCAAGGCTTTCTAGTCGCTCTGACACTTCATTTAACGCTTCTGCTCTGGCGTGCTGACGGATGGCTTCTTCATCCAGTTTCGTTGGCGCATTCGCAGTCTCTGTTTGCAGCGAAGGCACTTCGCCTTTTTTGAGTGTTTGCAAGTCTTCTTCCATCATCAGCATCGTCACGGCCATCACCAATTGATTGCCCGCTGTACCAAAAGTGCGCTGAATCGTTTCAAAACGGCGATTTACGCTTTGTTCAAGCTGACGGATATGCGCTTCCTCACCCTCTTCGCAGGAAAGGGTAAAGCTTTGCGTTCCGATAGAAAAACGAATGGTAGCCATTAAACAACCGTTATTATGTTATGAAGACTCTTGGCGCTCCAAAATGCGACCCAAATTACGAATATGTAAGCCCAGCTCTTCTGATGCACGATCCTGCGCTTTAGAAAGTGTTTCGTTTTTTTGCTGCAATGCTACGCATGCTCCTTCAAGGCGTAAGAGCGACTGCTCAAAACGCGTTTGGGCAGCATCTAACGTATCATTTTCTACTAGCTTGGTGTTACTTACCATGATATTCTTATCTTATAGCTTACATTCATTGGCTAAAACTAGCTGTTTTCGTTACAAAACGCAACTTAAAACCCGCATCAACATGACATCAGCCACGTTTCACACGCTCTATAATACACCGCTTGGTTTGGTTTACATCGAAGGTAACAACCAATATATCATGCGTATCCGCACCGTCCCCACCAATGATTATGCCTATTATGTCAAAGGCACGCGCCGTGATAACCACCCGCTATTGCGCGAAGCAAAACATGCGTTAGAAGAATATTTTTACTATCAAACCAAGAGTTTTGACTTACCACTCTCCCTCGCTGGGTCAGATTTTGACAAGCAAGTGTGGGAATCTTTACAAAATATCCCTTATGGGCATTTAGCCACCTATGGTGATGTGGCAGCCTCTGTTGGGAAGCCACGTGCAGCCCGTGCGGTTGGCAGCGCCTGTAGACGCAATCCCATTTGGCTGATTGTGCCTTGCCATCGCGTGATTGGCTCAGATAAAAAACTTCGTGGTTATGCAGGCGGGCTCGATAAAAAGCAGTGGCTGATTAATCACGAAGAATGTATGCTAAAACGTGAAATAGTCGCTGAAGGCAAGTATAACTTAAGCAGCGCAACATAAGGTATTCATGAAAATAGTCGTCTTAGGGGCAGGTATTGCAGGTGAGACCACCGCGTTTTTCTTAGCTGAGCGCGGGCATGAAGTCACCGTGATTGATCGCCAATCTGAAGCTGCGGCTGAATGTAGCTTCGCTAATGGCGGACAGCTCAGCTATTCGCATGCCGAGCCATGGGCAACACCCTCGCTTCTAAAGAAAATTCCTAAATGGCTACTGAGTAAAGATAGCCCGCTTATTTTTCATCCCAAGCCAGATATCCACCTTGCCAAATGGCTCAGTGCATTTATGGGTAATTGCAGACAATCTAAAGTCGATGAAACCACACGTAATGTGCTGCGCTTAGCACTCTATAGCCGCGAGAAAATCAAGCGGGTGACCGAGCGCACTAAATTGGATTTCTGCTATATGCAAACAGGCACATTGCATTATTTCAACAATGAGCAATCGCTTGAAAACAACATTAAACATGCGGCTTTTTTAAACGAACTTGGCTGCCCTTCTGAAGTGTTAAACCGTGCTGAATGCCTTGAAAAAGAACCTGCACTCAAAAACAGCCCTGCGCCACTGGCAGGTGGCGTATTTTATCCGCTTGATGAATCTGGCGATGTGCATGAATTTACGCTCAGGCTAGCTGAAGCTTCTCAAAAAGTAGCCAGCAACATTGATTATCGCTACCACACAACGGTTGAGAAAATCCACGTTGAGCAAGGCAACATCACCTCGATTCAAACCGATAAAGGTGAATTTAAGGCCGATGCGTTTGTACTTGCCTTTGGGGCATATTCTTCGTTCTTCTTGCGCTCGCTCAAATTGCCTGCACCAATCTATCCAATGAAAGGTTATAGTCTTTCTATCCCGCTAAAAGGTGGCGAGGCAGCACCGTCGATGAGCCTAACAGATCAAGGCAATAAAATTGTTTACACACGTTTATGCGATAAGGTGCGTGTGGCAGGCACGGCTGAATTTGCGGGCTACAATCACGATATTCGCCCTAGTCGCATTGCCACACTCAGGCGCATGGTGCTTAAAAGCTTCCCTCAACTTGAAGCAAATATACTGGAAGCCACCGAGTGGGCATGTTTGCGTCCATCCACGCCTGATGGTGCACCGCTACTTGGCAAAACACCGATAGAAAATCTCTATCTCAATACAGGGCATGGGACTCTGGGCTGGACATTGGGCGTCGGAAGTGCCAGAATTGTGGCCGACCAAATAGAAGGCAAAACACCCGAAATTGACCTAACCGGACTCACCATGGAGCGTTATTTATGATTTTGTGCACACTCCTGTAAAAGCTTACTAACTTTTACAATGAGCCTAAGCGCTTTGCGCACTAAAGAGTGCAAAGTTTCCTAACTTTGCTTTGTTCCACTTGCTTAAACTAAAACCGTTAATATCACATGACCCTTCGCCAGTACTACATACCTATCCCTGATGTTAATCACCCAAGTGGCACGCGCAAAATTGCGCTGTCAGAATGGGGTGACGAGCACAATAAACATGTGCTTTTCTGCGTACATGGATTAAGCCGCAATAGCCGCGATTTTGACCACCTCGCCCACGTAATGAGTGAAGATTACCGCGTCATCGCCATTGATGTAGCAGGTAGAGGCAAAAGCGAGTGGCTAGAAGATAAAAACGCCTATGCTTACGATACCTATGTTGCTGATTGTTGCTATGTGCTGCAACATCTTGGCATTAAACGTGTAGATTGGCTTGGCACGTCAATGGGCGGATTGATTGGCATGTTGATAGCCGCGCAAATGCCTCAACTTATCCATCGCCTAATCCTCAATGATATTGGGCCGCATATTTCCAGCCGTTCGCTGCGTCGTATCATCAAATATGTGCAGAATGAGCGCATTTATGATAATCGCGCCACCATTGAAGGCGTGCTGCGCATCAAGCTTTCCACCTTCGGCTTGAAAGACGAAGCCCATTGGCAGCATTTAATCGATCATAGTATTGAGGAGCTAGAAGACGGAAAGTTCCGCTTTAATTATGACCCAGCTATCATCAAGAAACCTATCGCTGGTCAGCCAATCCCTGATATTGATTTGTTTGAACTGTGGCACAATGTACCCCACCCCACCTTGGTGATTCGTGGTGGAGAGTCTGACGTTCTCACCGAGCAAACCGCCCTAGCGATGAAAGATAGCGGCCCACTGCCCACCATCATCACACTTGAAGGCATCGGCCACGCCCCCACCTTGATGGAAGACGAGCAAATTAAGATGGTAAAAAATTGGCTAAAAGAAAGCTTTTAGTTTCTAAACTATAAATGCATGCCGTTTTCTGGCTGAGATTCCCTCTGACCCTGAAGCCGCTCAGTGAATGTTCCGCGCACGTTTGTTTTCTTCTCTAAGTTCGCTTTAGCAGATTCCACCGCTTTTTCAGATACTGTGCGTGGCACCGCTTCATCTATTAACAACAGATGATCCTTTATTCCTATATTGTTGCCATTAAGCTGTTCTATTTTCATTAGTCGCGCCGATCCAGGCGTTGCATCATCACCCGCTACAAGTTGTTTTTCTTTTAAATCCGCCACTTCAAACTTCACCGCTTGCGTGCTAACTAAGAAAATATCTCCTTCAGCAATGCCATATTTTTCCTTTAATCCATCATCCTTAGCAACCCTTACATCAAAAGGACGATTAAACTGCCTTTCTCCAACAGGCACACCTTCACCTAACTCGATGCCGGCTTCTTCTGCCGCTTCTCGTGCAGCGCCGCTAGATAAGGTTTCCACTTCACCTTTTGAATTAGGATCTAGAAATCCACCTGGCAAAGCTGGCTTGCCCTTAGCTGGATCAAACTTACGATTAATCATGACGATATTCTCGCCATCCGTAATCACCGCATCCACTGCATGCACAACATGCATGTTAACTTTCTTTCCACTACTGAGCACCACTCCGCATAAGAGATGTGAGGCTTTATTAGGAGCGCCATCACTATCCAGCATTTTATGCGATGCCTTCATTGCAAGCTCAACTATTTGCGCTCTTAGCGGGCTTGTTGCATCCAACATCCAACTTTCATTTTCAGCCATAGATATCTATCCTAACTCTATTAACTTCTTTCACAGCCACCTTATCACTTTATTGTTAAAAATTCATTAAAGTGACGATGAACGATAAAAAAATTTTAACGCTTGGCAGAATCATTCCATTTGTAGTACACTTTTTATAGGTGATAACTGTTGATGAGAAAGGATGCAGTTTGAAACAAAAACCAACCTGTATGACATTTGATGATAACGCCCTCCTTACTCCACTTTTTGGAGAGCATGATAGTCATCTAGCACGTATTGAAGAGCGACTTAAAGTCAGCATCGCATCACGCGGAAACATGGTCTCGTTTGAAGGAAACGACGGGGCAATCTTACTAGCAAGACAAGTATTAACTTCACTTTATCAACGTTTAGAAAGGGGACTCGATGTGACCATCGCCGACGTAGAAGCTGCTATTCGCATGTCTGATAAAAACGCTATCGCCAAGCTGCCTGAAAAAGGCGAGCAAAGCAAAGCCAACTTTTTTGAAGAAGAAATCGTCATTAAAACCCCCAAGAAGGTCGT
>CAYGTX010000126.1:0-5394 GCA_964352935.1 uncultured Rickettsiales bacterium
GTTAATGGCCCAGTAGCAATGATAACACTTCCCCATTCTTTTGGCGGAACTTCAGAAATTTCTTCACGCTTAATGGTTACATTTGGATGATTTTCAAGCGCTTGTTGCACGCCTTGTGAAAACCCATCTCTATCCATTGCAAGCGCACCACCAGCTGGAATTTTATGTTTATCACCTTGCGCTAATATCAACGAATTCATGCGGCGCATTTCTTCATGCAACACACCAATGGCAGATGCTGTTGCATCATCACTTCTGAATGAGTTAGAACAAACAAGCTCAGCTAAACCATCGGTTTGATGCGCTTCTGTTTTTCGCTCTTTATTGCGCATTTCATGCAGCACCACTTGCACGCCTCTTTCAGCGGCCTGCCACGCCGCTTCAGATCCTGCTAAACCACCACCAATGATATGTAGCTTTTTATCTGTCATTTTTTCTTCCTAGTTTAAGGTAAAGCCCATGGCACACACAATGCCTTCTTGACCAAAATTAAAGTCGCTACCAGATACACACGAAGCACCAATTGCTACTGTACTACCTGTGAAAGGATTACCATCATCTGCTTTCAAATCAATTTCATACGCTTCATCAATGGTCACACCAGGCTAGGCGCATAAGCTACTATTATCCGCACCCATCACCAGTAAAGTTAAATAAGAAGGACGCGTTGCAATATAAGTTGAAGCACTATTGCGTGCAAAACCATAACCTGCATTCACTCCCACTCCTGCTCCCGGAACATTTACATCAGGCGTACAACCAGTGCCAACTTCGCCTGAAAAACTAGCGCTTAGAATTCCTGACAACTGTAAATGCTGCCAAGCTCTAAAACCTTCTGTGTCTCCATCAATACTACCGTTGCCATCACCATTACAACCTGCTGGCGCATCTGCATCTGCACCACAATCTGAACCGAAAAAAGCATAGGCATTTTTTAAATCGCCCGGCAACGCATTAAACTGCTGCTTAAAACTTTCAACGGCATTGCGGTATTTAATAACATCTGTAGAGACGGAACGAATTTGTGCGGCTTGTAGCAGTGATTGACCCGCAACAATGCCACCTGCAATCATCGCAATAATCGCGATGACGATAGATAGCTCAATAAGTGTGAACCCTTGAAGATTGCGTCTATTCGTTTTCATGATGCCCTCACCTTATTGAAAAACGTTGATACTTCACCATAATGAATCAACCATCATTTGTCGAATTTCACGTATTATTTTGGAAATTCAAGCCCCATATCTTGATACATCTCAGGACGATCTAACCAGTCTTTTTTCACTTTCACGAAGGTGAAAAGATGTATTTTTCTATCCAATGCTTTGGTGAGTTCGCTACGCGCTTTTTCACCTACATTCTTTAAACGCGCACCGCTTTTACCAATCACGATTTGTTTCTGACTATCACGCGTCACATAAATCATCACATGAATTTTCAAACTGCCGTTGGCATTTTCTTCCATATGTTCTGTCATCACTGTTAGGTGATAAGGTAACTCTTGCTGAAGTTGCATAAACAGCTGCTCACGCACAATTTCCGCAGCTAGAAAACGCAAAGGAGCATCAGATATTTGATCTTCAGGGTAGTGCCACGGCCCTTGTGGAACTTCTTTCGCAAAATAAGCTTTTATGTCATCCACACCATCATGCTTGAGTGCAGACACCATAAAGGTACGCTCAAAAGGATAGGCTTCGTTTAACTCTTTTGTGAGTGGCAGTAGCTCGTGAGCTTTTACAGTATCCGTCTTATTCAAAATTAAGCATGTTTTTCCGGGATGGTTCTTAAGTGACTGCAAAATAAGTTGTGTATTTTTACAAACACCTTTTCTTGCATCCACCACTAATGCTAACACATCTGCTTCATTAGCACCTTGCCATGCGGCATCCACAATCGCACGTTCTAATGTTTGCTTTGGCGAAAAAATACCGGGTGTATCTACAAACACTAATTGGCTTTTATCATCAATACAAATACCACGAACAATCGAACGTGTGGTTTGCACCTTCGGTGATACAATCGAAACTTTGCTGCCTACTAGCGCATTGAGTAAAGTGGATTTACCCGCATTTGGAGCGCCCACTAATCCGATGAAACCACAACGCATTTCTTCAGGCTTTATTTCTGATATTTTATCCATTCTCTTTTTCCTCAAGAAGCTCTACCAATAATGATGCGGCTTTTTTTTCTGCAATTTTTTTGGAAGTTCCACTCGCTTGTACAGGAGCTTGCCCCTTAACGGTTACTTCTATTGTGAACATTGGCGAGTGCGCTGGTCCTTCAGCTTTAATCGCAACATATTCAGGGATAGGTAGTTTTCTTGCCTGTGCCCATTCTTGCAATGCTGTTTTAGGATCTTTAGGCGGACGCTTCATTGCTATTGCTTTAGGCGTCCAGTTTTTTAAGATGAATGATTTTACAACATCCAACCCACCATCCACATACATTGCACCAATCAATGCTTCTAGGGTGTTTTCCAAATTGCTGGCGTTTTCTCTACCGCCTGTTTGTTCTTCACCATCTGCCATAAGCATAAATTGGCCAAGCCCTAATTCTAGTGCTATCTGAGTAACAGTTTCACCACGAACAAGTGCAGCATGACGCTTGGCTAAATCACCTTCATTTTCATCTAAAAAATGAGAAAATAAGAGTTCAGCAACCACCAGCCCCAATACCCCATCACCCAGAAATTCCAGCCGTTCGTAGTTGAAAACTTTTCCGCCAACAGCTTTTAATCGGCTAAGACTTGGGTGCGTTAATGCTTTTTCAAGACGCTTTTTATCTTGAAATTCATAACCCAATACTGCTTCTAATGCTTGAAAATTCATCACGATTATTTATCTGCTTCGAATCGAATTGAATGAAAGAATCGCTCTGCTCTTATACCAGAAAACCACTGCCATACTTTCCAGAATGGAGTTGATATAGAGAAGAAAACACTCTCAGCTGGCCCAACCAAATAATCTTCGTCTACATATCCTACAGATTGTAAAACACGGCTATCGGCTGAGTTATCGCGATTATCACCCATGAAAAAATAATGCCCTTCAGGCACATGATAAACTGGTGTATTATCAAGTGGCATATTCTCACTTTCATCTAATACATAATGCGAAACACCATTAGGCAATGTTTCAATATATCTTGGTGTACGCTGAATGGAACCATAAGCATCTTTTTCAATAAAGTCTGCGATGCGTTTTTTCGGCACGGCATTATCATTAATATAAAGCACGCTATTTCTCATTTGAATCGCATCACCTGGCATACCAATCAACCGCTTAATGTAATTCACGCTTGGATTGCTAGGAAGTTTGAATACAATCACATCGCCACGCTCTGGCTTATCTTCAAATATACGCCCATCAAACGGAGGAAACCCAAATGGGAAAGAATGACGGCTATAACCATAGCTTGGCTTAGATACAAAAATATAATCACCTACTAATAATGTAGGTTTCATTGACCCAGATGGAATATGAAATGGCTCAAAAAAGAAACTGCGGAAGATTGTCGCAAGAATCATTGCAATGATGAGTGAGCGAACCAACTCCCACGTGCCTTCTTTATTTTTCTGACTCTTGCTTTTTTCAGGCTGCATCAATCAAGCACTCCCCTGTCATGTCTGCAGGTTTTTTGATTCCAAGCAGTGCTAGCATTGTTGGTGCAATGTCGCATAATTTTCCATCTTTTAACGAAAGCTTTTCAACCACACTGCCCGCAGCTAACAAAGGCACTGGACCCGTTGTATGCGCTGTATGAGGCTGTTTCGTTTTCTCATCTGTCATTTTTTCTGCATTACCGTGATCTGCTGTCACCAGCAATGCACCACCTGCTTTTTCAACCGCTTCAAACAATCGTCCTACACAACTATCGACTGCTTCTACCGCTTTAATTGCAGCCGATTTTATGCCTGTGTGCCCAACCATATCGGTGTTTGCATAATTAACCACAATTACATCAAACTTATTTTTTTCAATGCTATCTACCAGCTTATCGGTAAGTTCTACCGCCGACATTTCAGGCTGCAAATCATAGGTCGCCACTTTGGGAGACGGCACTAAAATACGCTCTTCGCCTTTGAAGTTTTCTTCTTTCCCGCCATTAAAGAAAAAAGTGACATGCGCATATTTTTCAGTCTCTGCAATACGCAACTGAGTTTTGCCTGCATCGGCCAACACTTCACCCAAAATATTTGTTAGCTGTTGTGCGGGAAATAATGTTTTTACAAATTTATTTAGTTCCGTTGAATATTCAACCATACCTACTTTAGCCGCGAACTCGATGATTCTACTACGCTTAAAACCATCAAAATCAGGATCAACAAAACAGCTAAGAATTTGACGCGCGCGATCTGCTCTGAAGTTTGCCATAAGCAAACCATCACCATCTTTCATGCCATTATAGGATTCAATCGCAACGGGCAAAATAAATTCATCGGTTTTACTGTCGCTATAACTATCTTCAATTGCCTGCCCTGCGGATGGCTGCTTTTCACCCTCAGCAAGCACGATGGCGCGATAGGCTTTTTCAACACGATCCCAACGCTTATCTCTATCCATTGCATAATAGCGTCCACTCACTGTAGCGATGGATACATTTGGCATATCTGAAATGACGGCTTCACACTCAGCAACATATTCACGCGCACTTGATGGAGGTGTATCGCGCCCATCCGTAATGGCATGAATATGCACTTGAATGCCCGCTTGTGAAACCACACTCGCAAGCGCCAGCATATGACGTTGATGTGCATGCACACCACCAGGTGACATAAGACCTAGCAAATGACAATCGCCACCCGATTTTTGAAGTGCATCAATATATTGCACTAACTCTGGGTTTGATGCTAAAGCACCTGTTTTTATAGAATGATCGATACGCGGAAGCTCTTGCATCACAACACGACCACTTCCAATATTCATGTGCCCTACTTCTGAATTACCCATCTGACCATCAGGAAGCCCTACCGCTTCACCCGATGTTGCCAACAAGCCATTTGGGAATTGCTTTGTTAGCCTATCCCAGTGAGGAGTGTTTGCTTCGTAAATAGCATTATCTGTGGTGCTTTCTGTGTGCCCCCAACCATCTAAAATACAAAGAACTAAAGGATGAGGCACATGACTCGTAAGTGGTGTTTTTGACATAACCATTCTTATCAATTCGTTATAGGAATATTTTGCGATCTTATTTAGGCAATTATATAGTCGATTCGCCATCTTTTTGCAAATGCTTATCCTTTTAACATACACTGCTCAAAGCCTATGACTTAAAGCCAATGCATGAGGTGAGCACTATTTGCCTAACGTACCAAAAAGATGCGCACCAAGACTTGCAAGTGCGCCCCTTAAACCATCATCTTCAACCCCTTTCACCAGTGATGCAATGTGGCGG
>CAYGTX010000127.1:0-5384 GCA_964352935.1 uncultured Rickettsiales bacterium
CCAAGGGCTTTCTGCTAGCGCTCTGCTAAATAGTTTGCTGCGCCTTCGGTCAATAACACGTCTGCGCGAGCACCATAGGTGGCATCTGCTGCTTTAATTGCTTCAATCACAGCAAGTGCTTCAATTTCAAAGCTGTGGGCTAGATAAAATTGAGCAAGTGCTAAGCGGTGACTATTCTTATTTTCCCAATTCGCTTGGAGAATATCATCTTCTAATTTCTGCCTTTGTTTAATGAATTCATCTTCACCTTTCCAGCTATGGAATTTTAGTAGGGATGCTTCGCCCTCTGCTGCAAGCTTTTCTTTACGTGCTTCTTCGCGTTGTTTTTTTAATGCTTCCATTTTATCACGCAGCACTTGCGACTCATTGCTGGTGATGCGATTGGTAGGGCCTGAAATAGTGATACCAAACTGATTAGGAGTGACTTGCACCTCATCTGCTTTGAGAGCAAGGGCAACCCCTTGTGCGGTTTTTAATAGTGTGTAGTCAATTTGCACCCTTGCTAGTCCTATTCCTGCTTCAGCTTCATAGGTAGGAATAATAACCATTTCATCCCCAATGGTGGGATCAATAATGCGCAGTGGCTCAGCAAATTGTGTGCTTTGAACACGCGTGCTTGTTCCATGTAGATTACTGCTTTTAATACTGACAGGAAGTGGTTGTGTGGGGGGGTTACTTCGGCTAGTAAGCGTAACATGCCAGTTTTGCTCTTTTCTGCTGCTTGCCAAAGAATAAGGATAGCGGTTTTCCATCCGCAAGATGGTATGTTTGCGGTTGTCAATTTGTTCACCTGATTTAAACACAGATGAATGTTTAGAGAGAAAAGCATCCATATCAATGGGCGTATATTCATTGAAAATGAACCATGAATATTTATCACGTCTAAAAATGGCGCTTGCAACAGGCTTATCCCAATTAAATGTGATTTCATAATAATTAGGAAAGTTAGATTGATCCTTGATGGGTTCACTTTCTGAGGCAATAGTGACATCACTCTCATTATCAGTGTTACTTAACTCAGCGATGCTTGATGTAGTTTCATCTATTGAATCCATCACTTCATTTTCAGAGGCCTCAGTGGCGCTTATTGTTTCGGTTGTTGCCGGTAATGCGGCGTCTTGTTCGGTGGTATTGTTATTTTCAGAAGCATTGACTTCTTGCATTGGAGTTTCTTCACTTAACTCTTCAGCCGCGATTAATGTATTATCGATAGCGAGTAATTGCGGGTCTTGCTGAGCAAGCTCAAAAGGCTTTGGGCTAGAAGCAATTTCTTGCTGAATAGCAGCTTTTTCAAATACCAACTTGCCACCTGCTACTTTCGTTGTAACGGGGAGAGGGGTGGGTTCTATCTGCTGCACCAAATCAAACCCAACATAATGCTCACCAATGAATGGGCGCAGGCGAATGGTTGAAGGGTTAGTCAGCGTGAAATTTAAGGTGGTCCCATCCTTGCTGATAGATGCAGTGGAAACTAGAGGGGCAAGGGTTTTAGTAATCGTTGAAAGATTACTCCAGAATGCTTTTTCAAAAGGAACAATCAGCTGGTTGCCCTCAATATAAGGTGAAAAACTATGCTTGGTTTCACGATGAAAAATCAGGCGTGTGTAATCCTCTGTTTCAACAGCAGTAATATTGAGGCGCTCGCGCGTTTCTGCTAGCGACGATTCAGCAATGACACCTATTGCTGTTAGCGTGAAAAAAGACAATAATATAACATTTAAAAAGTGACGTTCCATCAGCTTCCCGGATTATTTAGAGCTTCTTTCGTCGTATTAAGAATGACGATTTCCACTCCACTTGCTCCTGTCTGATTAAGCGCTTGTAAGTGGGCTTTACCTTCAAATTCAATCGCGCCATACGTTGGGCTGACCCTTCCATATGCATTGATAATAGAGGTGTTGCCAAATTTTTTAAGCATTTCACCCACTACCATTGCTCTTAAAAGAGATAGTTCCCAGTGTGAAGGATATTCGCTGGCTTGTAAAGCTTCTTCGTTGCTATTGGCAAAAATTTCAATTCGATTTGGGACGCCTTGTAACACATTACCCACACCATATAAAATAAGCTGCGCATCGTCTGTTAAAGTGCTGTTGCTGTTATTAAAAAGGTCATTTCCGGGAATTAAAATACTGAGCTTACGATCATGTTTGATGAGCTCTATCGAACGAATAAGAACAGGGTCCTGCAAAACCTTTTCTTGTAAGATGGCATGGAGGTAATCCAAATCAATTGCTTGCTCTTCAAAGATGCGTTGAACTGCTTTTTTTGTAGTATACTCGGTTTGATCATCAATAAATTGTGGATTTAGTTGATGTGCGAGTGATTGCACCATGCTTTCCCACTGTTTTGCAGTAATGATAGACATAGAATACATTAAAATAAAGAAAGCAAGAAGCAGCGCAAGCAAATCAGCAAAGGTGAGCATCCAACGATGTGGGGAATCTGATGAATCATCCGTTGGAAGTTCAATCATTTCGACTTTATCATTGTTCATGGTTGACCCCCTTGTGTTTGGCTTGGGTCATTTACAATTTCAAAACGTAACGTAATAATATTTGATTTATTCTGAGTCATGCCAGTGAAAATCTGGCTCTCTGGCACACGATTAATACTTATATAGCGTGCAAGTGCACCCACCCTTAGCACTTCTAGCATCGACTCGTCATCTACCCTATCGCTTAAATATTGGCGCGATGTGCCTGTAATACTTACCGCAATCTTCGTAGATGGAATTCCCGGATATACTGAAGCGGCAACATGCTTTAAGAAGGCGCGCTTGTCATCTTTTATGAGTGATCTGTCTGGTTGAAAAAGCGCAGTCGATGGAAAGGTGATAATTAAAGCGCGACCACGTTGCACCATATTGAGTTCTTCAGCTTCAATATAATCCTGAGCTAATCTTTGTAAGTCGTCATAATGCCGTTTAATAACGATTTCCATAGAAAGCGATTTTGGCGCCTTTGTAAGTAAAACCACTCCATCTTCCTGAGTTCTGAAAGTAGAAGATACACTTTGAATGGCTTCTTCACTGCGTTGTTGGTCGGTAAATGCCAGTGAATTTAGCAGAATAAAGAAAGCAAGCAGTACCAAATACAGTGCCACCATTAACACGTTATTTTGCTCTTGATTATCAGTAGAGGCTTGAATTTCAATCGGTGCTGGTGGGGTGTGAACCAAATATATGCTCCTACTGCTGAGGTTCGGTGGCGCTTAAGCGTCGTTCTTTTGCCAACGCTTCGGTGACCATGCGCGCTTTCTCAGGGTTTAGCTTTGCCAAAATAGGTGCAGCACGGCGCTCACTCATTGCATCAACAACAGATAAGAGAATATCCATTTCTAATTCGTTGAAAATATTAGCAGCATCTTTAGGCTTCATGCTTTCGTAGATTTTTACTAAACTACGAATTTTGGCATCTTCTTTGTCATTATATTGAGCAAGTAGCTCAGAAACACGTTTCTCTAATATCTTTAAATCAGAGATTTTTTTATTAATTTTCATTTCAGTGGCGTTAAGAATGTTCTCGCGCATAGAAATAGATTCACTCCAAGCCTGCAACTCCTCTCTTCGCTTTGAGAGGCTTTCAAGCAGTTCGCGTTCAATCTTGCTGGCATCATCAGGGGTGATTGCATCGGGTCCTTTGGGAGCATTAGGGCTGTAAATAGGCTCTTCTGGTTGATACGCCTCGTCACTATCGTCGTCCTCTTCAGATGCGCTAGGTTCAGCCGCAATAGCATCAGAAGACGGGGGAGCGTTTTCAGGAGAAGTCATACCAAGCAGCACATCGGATGCTCGGATGAAAATCACAACAAATGCTGCAGCTAAAATGAGTGGAAGTAGCCTAAAACGAAACAAAAGTTTATACTCCGAAAAGGGTTTTAGGATGCATTCTGACTAATACCTAGGGCTTTCATCATGTTTTCAGCGCGCTTATGCTCTGCCGTTTTTGTAGGCTCTGTTTTAGCGGTTCGCGCTTGCCCCCATTGCGAAGGCTCTTTTTCTTGCGTTGTTTCTTTTTTGCGGTCAATGCGCTGATTAATTTTTGTAAGCAGAGCTTCAAGAGTAGAAGGCGATTTTAGAGATGCTTTGTCAGGCAATGTCATCGGTTGGCTAGCAGAGCGCAACTCAGGCATTGTGCGGTGTTCATTGATACGACGCATTTTCTCATCGCTAGCGGACGGTGCAAATTCTTGGCTACGACTTTGTTTGATTTGTGCTTCTAGCTTGTTGGCAAGGCTGGTGGCACGGTCATTGATGTAGCTAAGGTCGCTCACCAATATGCCTGCATCGTTGATTTGCATCTGCAACTCACGAGAGGTTTCTTTTGCAGCATCTTTTAAGCCAGACACACTTTTTTGTGCTTTGACGATAGTGCTGTCAAATTGCATAAAAAGTTGACCTAACTCCCTACGGCTTTGATGTAAAGAGTTGATTTTCTTGTTAAGAATAAACCCATAAATGATGGCTGCGCATAATAAAGCAATCAGCGCTACATCAAGAACAATACCTAAAGACTCTGCATTCATAATGATTCCCGCATTCGCTTGTTTAATATTTTTTCGATCGAAATGGCCACGGTGTCGTCTACTTTGCCAATTTTTCCTGACAAAACATCTACATTGCGGCAGCTTAAAACGATGTCATCATCAGGCTTTGTGTCAAGCATGATGGTACTTCCGACTTTTAAATTTAGTATATCTCTAAATGGAGTCGTTTTTCTACCTAGGATAGCGTCTATTTCTACTTCTGTCATGTAAATTTCTTTACCAAGATGCGATTCCCACACCGTGTCTTTTCCAAACTTTTCACCCATGAATACTTGCGAGAGAAGATCTTTAATAGGCTCAAGCGTTACATAAGGGAACATAATCTCGATGTTGCCGCCGCGTTCTTCCATGTCCACGCGTAATTGTAGCAAAATAACAGTGTCCGACGGGTGAGCAATGGTTGCAAAGCGTGGGTTGGTTTCCATCCGCTCATACTGGAAGGTAGCTGGGCTTAATGGGTCAAACGCCGCACCCATATCGGTTAAAATGAGTTCGGAAAGATGGCGTACAATATTTTGTTCAATCGAGGTGTATGGGCGACCTTCGATGCGAATGGGGCGGTTAGATTTCCTGCCACCAAACAGCACATCTACCATCGAGTAGACGAGCGAGCCATTAAAGGTGATGATGCCGAAATTTTCCCACTCAATGGCTTTGAAGATAGAAAGAATGGCGGGCATCGGAATAGAGTTTACATAGTCCCCAAAGCGAAGTGAGGTGATAGAGTGGATGTCAATATCCACGTTATCAGAGGTGAAGTTACGAAGTGCCGTTGAAAGCATTCGCACTAAGCGATCAAATACCACTTCCAGCATCGGAAGGCGTGCATATGCAAGGAT
>CAYGTX010000128.1:0-730 GCA_964352935.1 uncultured Rickettsiales bacterium
TGATTGGGCTCGTCACACTAGAAGATATTATTGAAGAAATTGTGGGTGATATTGAAGATGAACATGACGTTAGCCAAATTAACATTCGCAAACTAAAAAGCAATGCTTACCGTGTTGCGGCAGATTTGCCCGTCAGAGACATTAATCGTAAATTAGATTGGAATCTACCTGATGATGATGCTCCTACCATTGCAGGGCTTATTATCAATGGGATGGAGTCCATCCCTGAAGTGAATGATATTTTTATGCTTTATGGTTATGAATTTAAGGTACTTAAAAAACGCAACAACCAGCTTACAAGTTTAAAAATTCGTAAATTACAACAGAAAAAAGACAAGTAAGGCTTGATTCTAGTAAATGAGTCGTGTATAAGCCTGCTCTTACAGAATATAAGCATTTAGCGATTGAACGCTGGAGAAAAGAACATGAAACCAAATATTCATCCTGATTACCACGAAATTACTGTGAAGCTTCCTAATGGTGAAAGCTTTAAAACTCGCTCTACCTATGGTAAAGCTGGTGCAACTCTTCAATTAGACATTGATCCATCAAGCCACCCAGCATGGACTGGCGGAGCTACACAGCTTAAACGCGATGGACGTGTTGCGAAATTTAACCAACGTTTTGGTGGTTTAAACTTCGGTTCTTCTAAAAAAGAAGAAGAAAAGAAAGAAGAGAATAAATAAATTTATTTCTCCTTTGTGATTGTGTAAGAAGCCGGAAGCAAATG
>CAYGTX010000128.1:740-5325 GCA_964352935.1 uncultured Rickettsiales bacterium
GGAAGCATCTGTTTGCGGCGTCTTTTTTGTTTTAAGCAGCACTTCGCAAATCTTGCTCATCTCTATAGTATGGCAAAGGCTTGTGCTTAGGTTCTTTTGAGAAGTATTTGAATTTTAAATGCTTCCATGAAAAGCGCGGCGGCATAGTGAGTGACATATGGTAATTTCTTCCTGTCACTTGCTCATAGGCTTTTTCGCATGCTGGAATCACTTCGTGGTAATAAATTTCATAAAGATGAGGCATTGTGTAACGTGTCATGCCATGCCCCCACTTCACTACTTGCTGCGGAATACGCGCTAACGCCTCGGCACATTTCACTGCTTCTTCCACGCGTGGGTTTTTATCGCGATAGGCCTCCACATCGGGTTCAATTTGGAAATACATATCGTCACACGCCATTATCAGCTGGCTTGCGATATTGTCTTTCTTATTTAAAAACACCCACGGCTTTAGTTTGTTTTTTTGGCAACGCTTTTTGAAAGAGCGCGTCAAGATGCTTACTTTTATTTTGTAGTAAAGGGTGAGTATTGAAAAACGACGGCGTTTCTTCATAAATCTAAGCGCAGCTTCTGCGCTGGCTAGTTTTTGTATACCAAGCTCAGTTAAAAGCATTTGTAGCTTCTTGAGTTTTGCCGCATCACTTTTGCGCGCTTTTTCCGCATGTTTTGTGGGAGCGCTCAAATTAATCATACTGGAATGACGCGCCACATGCCTACCTTGCTTATCACGAATAATATCTGAAAAATGTCCTATTTCTTGGGCGGCAACAATCATAATACGCGCTAAAGCTGAGTAGCCATCACTGACAAAGGTAGGCTCTTCACCCTCACCCGGAATAAGCAGTGGATTGCCTGCACATGCCACAAAAATAGAAGCGGTTTTACCGTCTGTACTTTGCAGGCCGCTATTCATGCCAAATTGCTGCCACGAAATAACATCCATCAAATCTCCTACCATCACGCCATAGGTAACGAACACCTCTATCCCTTCTGTGATAATAAGCATGATGACTGATGGTTCTGCACATTGCACCAAAATGCGTGCGAGTTGCATTTCTTTTTCAAATGAAAGCAGGAAGTTCTTTTTTGCTTCTTTTTTTAACAACTCAAATGCACTGCGTGCTTGCTGTCTTGGCGTCTCAGGGCGTTTATTGAGTGGCGTGTCAAACACTCGGGTGAGGATATCTTCGGTTCTTTCCTGTAGCATCGGATCTGTCAGCTCGCGATTGCTAAAGGCCACATTTACATTTCTAAACGGACAAGTATAGCGCACAAAATTACGCTGCTCATCGGCATCAATTCTCAAACGCCCCATTAACACTAACTGTAGCGCTAACTCTTCAAGCTCTATGGGCATCTCTTCTTTGTAAAGCGCCGGTGGTTTGGCTAAAATGTGATATACACCATGCAATGCCATGTTTTTTCCTAAATTTTCAGTCCCAAATTCGAATTTAGCACAAGATTCTCTCTTTTCAAAGGTTACTTGGTAGTTTATGGTGACCAACGCAAAATTACTTGATTTAACATCCTGATTGTCTGTAGCAATCTATGTTTAATAGTTAAGAAAAATGGGAGATATCCATGACATCACTTACACAACAAGAAACAATTATCGTTGATGTGCTAAAAGAAGCTGGCGCAAAAGACCAGTCAACACATCTTTCTCCAAAAGAGCTTATCGCGCGCTGCGCTGATAAAGGCCTTGCTGACACATCAGTGATTGAAAGCTGCATTATCCAACTGATTGACAACGATATTGTTGAATACGAAATGGACGAAAATAATCAAGCCAATGAGCTTTGGTTGCTTCAAGCATAATTAGAAGTTGCTATAAAATCCCATAGCTTTTGAATGAGTAATGCTCTGCCGTGCTGATAATAACATGGTCGTGCAACGAAACACTCACCACTTTTAACGCATCTGCAATTTGCTTGGTTAGGGCAATATCAGCCCTGCTTGGCGTAGCATCTCCACTTGGGTGGTTATGTATTAAAATCACCGCTGATGCATCTAACTGTAATGCACGCTTAACGATTTCACGTGGATAAGCAGGTGTTTGATCGATAGTTCCTGCCTCTTGCAAATCATCCGCTATCAACATGTTTTTACGATTTAAAAATAAAATGCGAAATTGCTCGGTTTTGTTATAGGCCATGCTTGCACGGCAATAATCCAGCAAGGCTTTCCAACTTTGTAGAATCGGCTGTTCTTTCACTTCTTCTTTCAAAAGTCGCTCAGCCGCTTCTTGCACTGTACGAAGCGATGCCACCACAGCTTCATTGACACCCTTTACTTTTTCTAGCGAAACTCTATCGGCAGTCAGCACCCTTGCAAGCGAGCCAAATTCTGCAATTAGCTCTTTTGCCAGAGGCTTCACATCGCCACGTGGCTTTGCCACAAACAGTAATATTTCTAAGATTTCATAATCAGGCAGACTGCCTTTTCTGGAGTTCAGCAAACGCTCTCTTAATCTTCCACGATGCCCGTGATAATGCTTCGTTTCAGACATAAAAAGCTCACTTATACATATGGTGGCTTATGCCAGCCTTTGCGAGATTCTGTAAATATCTCAAACCCATCAGCCGTTACCGCCAATGAATGCTCATATTGTGCTGAGAGTGATTTATCTTTCGTCCACACCGTCCAACCATCGCGCGCGTTAAGCTTGGTGCGATAATCACCAGCATTGACCATTGGCTCAATAGTGAAAAACATACCTTCTTCAAGCACAGTGCCTGTGTTAGGTCTGCCATAATGCAAAATGCTTGGCTCTGTATGGAAAATTTTACCAATACCATGCCCACAATAATCACGCACAACCGAGTATCCTTGCGCTTCAACATAAGATTGAATGGCATAACCAATGTCGCCAAGCGTAGCACCTGGCTTTACTTGCTCTATGCCTTTCATCATCGCCGTATGGGTGATTTCACAGATGCGTTTGGCTTTAATAGAAGGCGCACCCACATGATACATGCGGCTTGTATCACCATGCCAACCATCCACGATCACGGTTACGTCAATATTAACAATATCGCCATCTTTTAACTTTTTCTCATCAGGAATACCATGACACACTACATGATTCACCGATGTGCAGATAGACTTTGGAAAACCGCGATAGTTTAGCGGTGCAGGAATTGCATCATGCTCTACAATATAATTATGACACAGCGTATTCAGCTCATCCGTAGTGACACCCGGCAGCACATGAGGAGCAATAAAGTCCAGCACTTCAGCAGCTAATTTACCTGCAACACGCATGCCATCATAGTCAGATTTATCTGTATGTATTTCAACTTGCTTATTTCGCATTTTTCTTCCGTTTAATCACTTCACAACTAGCTCTAGTTTTTTTATACTGATTTGACTATTGTCGCAATCATTAATCTATTTTTCAAGGTTTTGCTATGTCATCTGCTTCTCCAACAGCTGCACTCCTGATTATTGGAAATGAAATTCTTTCTGGTAGAACAGAAGATGCGAATTTGAATTATCTTGCAAACGGGTTAGGTGAAATTGGTATTCGCTTTATGGAAGCCCGCGTGGTGCCTGATATTGAAATCATGATTATTGAAGCGGTAAACAGCCTTCGCAAACGCTATAGCTATGTATTCACCACTGGTGGCATTGGCCCAACACATGATGATATTACCGCAGCAGCCATAGCAAGAGCCTTTGACGTAGAGCTTATTCGCCACCCAGATGCAGTAGCTGCCATCGAGAAGTTCTATGAAAACAGAGAAGAAGAACTGAATGAAGCACGCCTAAAAATGGCTGAAATTCCTGAAAATGGTCAATTAATTGAAAATTCAGTGACCCTTGCACCCGGCTTTAAAGTTGAAAATGTCTATGTGCTTGCAGGTATACCAAAAATTATGCAAGTGATGTTTGAAGCAGCAAAACCTGACTTATTAAAGGGGAATGTAGTAAAATCGAGAGAATTATCGGGCGCTCTCTCTGAAAGTGCCATCGCGGCTGACCTCACTGAACTTCAAGCAAAATATCCACAAGCTGATATTGGTAGCTATCCTTATAATGATGGCGATAAATATGGCACCAGCATTGTAATTCGTTGCTACGACAATGCAATGCTTGAAAATGCATTTAAAGACTTAGAAGCTTTGTTTAATAAGTATAACTAAGTTAGTTTTACTTAGTTATACTCTTATTACTATAAAGATTACTATCTTTGAGCAGCCATATTAGTTAAATTTGCTGGTTGGCTTCTTTCTTCTTCAATTTTTTTAGTCCAACTAGGTTCATTATCATGCTGCCGACTATATTGTGTCTGTTGTTGGTACTGCTGATACTGTTGCGGCTGTAGCGGCACATACCCTTGCATTACACTCATTTGTGGTATGTTGGGAGATTTAGTTAACTTAGATACTAACTCATCCTGATTTGCACGTTTTTGAAAAACATCCGCCATAGCTGCGCCAGCAAAGGAAAGGATAGCGCCTGCAATACTCAAACCAGTCACAGCTCCTAAGCTTATTCCAGTTCCAAGCAAAACTGCTGGATTTACTGCTGATATTGTAATTAAACTAGATGCCGCTATAACAGTTGATAAAACACCTGTAAA
>CAYGTX010000129.1:0-5272 GCA_964352935.1 uncultured Rickettsiales bacterium
GGTGTTGTATCCTCAGCACTCATAAAATCTACCACCTCGGCATCACAGCGAATGTCAGATTGTGTTACTAATCGTTTAAGTGCAATCCCCTCAAGCGTTCGGCAACGAGAGAGGGCAACATAAAGTTGACCAGCAGCAAACGCCCCATGACCTAAATCGATAATCACGCGCTCCAACGTTTTGCCTTGGCTCTTATGAATCGTAATTGCCCACGCCAATATCAAAGGAAATTGCTTGTAGCTCCCAAGAGGTTTTTCTACAACCTTTTCATTCTCCACCTCATAAGCAATTGATTCCCACGTTACAGCTTTAATTTCTTGCTCACTATCATTCACACTTACTGTAATTCTCTTCTCAGCACATTTCATCACCGTGCCGATAGAACCATTAACCCACCTACCCTCACTGTCATTTTTAACAAACATCACTTGCGCCCCAACCTTTAAGCTTAGCTGTTCTGGTGCGGGTAGTCTTTCTCCATTAAGGCCAAATTTACCACTCAGTTTACCTGCATAGCTATGAAGGCTGGTGGATAGTTTCTCAAGCTTACTACAATTAACGTTCTCAGCTAATGCATTCGTTGTCGTAAGCAACAATGTACCTGGAGCTGGTGTCGCTCGCGGATGTAAACGCTGGTTAAGTATGTCCAACAAATCTGTATCACACTCACCAGCGCGGATGGCGTTAAGTATATGAATAAGATCTGCACCCTTCTGGCGATGAACAGTTTCAAACTGCAATATACTAAAATCACCTACCTCATAGGCCTTCGATGCGAAAAAGAATGGCGAACGATAATGCTCGGCGTAAATAACTCGTTCACTTGCTGAAACCACGGGTGACAATTGAAATAGATCACCAATGACACAAATTTGTATACCCCCAAATGGCTCATTAGTTTTCCTAGCGTGACGTAATGTATAGTCAATTGCATCAAAAATATCCGCACGGACCATCGATATTTCATCAATAATGAGCAGCTCAATCGTTTTAAAAACCCTTCTCTTGCCGGGTTTGAACTCAAGAGCATTCACAAATCCAGGTTTAAGTAGAAAAAATGAGTGAATGGTTTGCCCTTGCACATTCAGTGCCGCTACACCTGTGGGAGCAACCACCGCAACCTCTTTGCATGTATGCTTACGAAAATATTTTAAGAACGTGGATTTACCCGTTCCAGCCTTGCCCGTCAAAAATACATTCTGATTCGTATTCTCCAGCAACTCAAAAGCCTCTAAAAATTCTGAAGTAATAGCAATGTCGGAAATGGCTTGCGGCATAGAAGTCCTTTTATGTGCTTGGTGCTTGGGTTTCATTTTGTAATGGATATATTGTTAGCCGTGAATTCTATTTTGGTGAGAAGCTTTTTTTAAAAGCTAAAGTAAACTATCTCATCTATAGTCGCCTCGCAAAAGAATAGCACATCAAATAGAAACAACTATATTTCTATCAGTATTATCGTCTTTTGATATGTTGTATCACCTCTTCAAGCGCCTGCAAAAAGCGCGACCGATCTTGTTTGCTAAAACTTGCATTGCCACCAGAAATATCACCTAGTTCACGCAAATGTGCGTTTAATGCTCGGCTAGCCACTACATTACCTATATTTTCCTCAGTAAATAATTTTCCATTTACCCCCACTGCGCTTGCTTTCTTTTTCAAACATCGCTGCGCTAAAAGGATATCGGCTGTAATGGCAATATCTCCCTCACCAATACGCTCAGCAATCCAATTATCAGCAACATCAGGCCCTGATTCAACCAATATAATATGCACTTTGCGGTTATTGATTGGGCGCAAATAGCCATTGCTTACAAAGTATACTTCAAGCTCATGTCGTTCAGCCACACGCTGTACTTCTTCTTTTACAGGACACGCATCCCCATCAACATAAATATCTAACATTATTCTCTATTTTGCTTAAATTATAATTATTCAATCCTAAGGAAAAAATGTGGATAAACGAACATACTCAAAATATCCTCGATAGTTTCGATAATTACTTATCTGAAATAAAACGATTGGCGAGTAAGCATTTAGATATTAATCTAGATGATAGAACTCAACTATTCTGTTCTTGTTGCAATACAGAAAACACCTTCTCGTGCAACTCTGTACTATCGATTGGCTTACTGATAATATCCAGCGCACCAAGCTTTAAGGCACGCTCTAGCTTTTCTGGATTTTTAGAAGAAGAAATAATAATTACCGGAATATTTTGCGATTCTGGATTGTTCTTAATTGTTTCTAAGAGATCTAATCCACTTACTTTTGGCATATTTAGATCGAGTAAAATCAAATCGGGCTTAATACTACTGCAAACAATCTTAAGCGCTTCAATGGCATTAAATGTAGAGATAACATCAACACTCGTTCCTGCCAATTTAGCTTCTAGTATCATTGTTAAAATTTTATCATCATCTACTACTAACAAACTCGTCATAAATAACCTTAATATTTCATAATAAAAATCTCTTTTAATAAGGTTATGGCAAAACCACAATACATACAAGTTCTAATATTTAGCAGTATCTAATTATTGCTTTCTAAACAAGGTGATATATGTTGATTAGCATCTTAAACTAGGTAGATTACATGCAAATTTTTATTCGTTTTCTCAGAAATATTATTGTTTTCTTAACTCTATTCTTTATTTCAATTTCAGTATTGTTTGTGATGCTGATATTTATGCTACTTACTTGGCTGCACTTCAAAATACTAAGCTGCTTTTATAAAGAAAAAAACAAGACCAATTTTTATAAAACGCAAACTTCTGCTAATAAACATGAAAATGAAATGAAAGTAGTAGGAAGCAACGAAGATTAAAGTACCCTTCAAGTAGTGGTACAATGTAGCGCTTTACTTTCCAGCGATGAATGAAAATGCAATTATAACAGGAACAACCCAATATAAAATGAAGCGCAAGCAGGTGCTTTAGCACTTTCTTTGCAATTATCTTTGATTTTATAAAGCTAAGTTTAATCTTATAAAGGCTGAACAGCTTAAATAATACATAGTTGTTCTTTTCTTAAATAGAGTAAGCTATATTTATCTAAATTTAATTAAACCACGAAGAAATAAATTTATGCAAACCAGTGGCAAAAAAAACATTAAAAAAATAAAACTGATTGTTAGGCTCGCGAACTTGAGTGATATTGAAGAAATTTCTGCATTAAGTGAAAAAATATATGGTGAAGACGATAGTTTTACACACGAAATGCTAGCCGGTCATATTGCACACTTCCCTGAAGGTCAATTTGTAGCTGAATATAACAATAAAGTTATTGGTCACTGCGCAACATTTACTATTTCTGAAAAAGCCTGCCTCTCTGCACATAGTTGGCATGAGATTACTGGTCATGGCTTTGCCTCACGTCATAACGCAAATGGTGATTATTTATATGTTATGGAAGTTTGTGTTGATAATGATTATAGAGGGCTACGAGTTGGCCAGCGCCTTTATGACGCAAGAAAGAAACTCTGTCAGGAATTAGAACTTAAAGGTATTGCCTTAGGTGGAAGAATGCCTGGATTTGCCAAACAAAGTAAGAATTATCAAAATCCTTTAGACTACGTAAAAGCAGTAGAATCTGGGAAAATCATAGATAGTGTGGTTAATTTTCAACTTAGAAATGGTTTTGAAATTATCGGAGTGCTTGAAAACTACCTGCCCATTGATAAAGAATCTGGTGGACATGCCAGCCACATGCTATGGCGCAATCCAAACGTGGATACAAAAGCAATCAAAAAAGGTAGCATTCACGTCGATGTTAAAAATGATGTAAGAATTGCTTCGGTGCAGTATCACGTGAGGGATATTGTTGATTTTGATGATTTCAAAAAACATATTGAGTATTTTGTAGATGTTGCAGCAAACTACCGCTCAGATTTTGTAGTTTTTCCTGAAATGATTACTATACCATTACTCTCAATTGAGAAAACAAAACTTACGCCTCAGGAATCTGTCGAGAAGATAGCCACATATACCAATGAATTCATCGAGTTTATGCAAAACCTATCTATATCCTATAATATCAACATTATAGGTGGATCGCATCCAACTAGACTTGCAAATGGAAATACCGAAAATCACGCTTATATCTTTTTAAGAGACGGTGCTGTACATACTCAGCCTAAATTGCACCCAACACCAAATGAGCGTTACTGGTGGAGCTTTACAGGCGGTGATACCTTAAAAACAATTCAAACTGACTGTGGGCCAATTGGCGTTCTAATATGTTATGATTCTGAATTTCCTGAACCAGTAAGATATTTAGCCGACCAAGGGGCAAAAATATTATTTGTTCCCTATTGTACGGATGAACGCCAAGGGCATTTGCGCGTAAAATATTGCTGCCAAGCACGCGCTATTGAAAATCAGATGTATGTTGTTACTTCTGGGATTGTTGGAAATCTACCTAATGTTGATAATATGGATGTACACTACGCCCAAAGTGGTATTTACACGCCATGCGACTTTCCATTTGCACGTGATGGCATCGCTGCAATGGCAGACGCAAACACAGAAGCCATTATTTTTGCAGATGTAAGGCTTGATCAACTGACTGTTGCTAGAAACTCAGGTACGGTACAAAACTTAAAAGATAGACGTTTTGACCTTTACCATGTGGAATGGAAAAGAAAGAAGAAAGCAGACAAGAGTTAAGTAGATTTACATGCATCTAGCATTGCACTAAAAATCTTTCGGTTTGATCTAGTATGAAGCATAAATTCTGGATGCCATTGCATGCCGAGAATAAATTGGTTTTCCATATCTTTGCTTTCAATCGCTTGCACGATACCTAGCTCATCTTTTGCAACAACTTCTAGCTCCTCACCTAATTTATCTATGGCTTGGTGATGTATGCTATTGACGTACAACTCTGGCTTTTCTCTAAAGAGGTTACATAACACACCCTCTTTAATAATCACCACCTTGCGCCTTGAAAAAATTTTACCTAACACGCTATCAGTAGGTACAAACCCATCATAAAAATCACGCGCATTTTGATGAAGTACTCCACCTTTTACGACATTAATCATTTGTGCCCCCCTACAAATTCCCATCAAAGGTTTATGATGCTGAAGTGCATGTTTGATAAGATTCATCTCAAGCGCATCACGCTCAGGCTCCACACCAATACTTGCAATATTTTGCTGGTTATAATGACTAGGGTCAATATCAACACCACCAGAGATAACATACCCCTCACAGTCAGCAATTTGATTTTGCTTTAAAGCTGTCAATCTTACCGCTCTACCACCAGCGATACGG
>CAYGTX010000130.1:0-5231 GCA_964352935.1 uncultured Rickettsiales bacterium
AAAGCAAGAACAACCACACCCACCCCTCACCCCAGCCCGCTACACGCCTCTAACTGAAACTCCACGGTGTCGCAAGGGGCGACTTTCTTGCCCTCCTGATAAATTTCAGTGTATTTTGGAAGGTTTAAAGTCTCATTCAGACACTCATAGGCGAGTGCTCTTTGCTACAAAGAAAAAATATCGCCAATTTATGTTTAGTGAAACTACCTCCGCTGAGAAAATCAAAGCGGTTTTTAAAGCGATGGATGCATTCGGGGCTGACCATCATTGGATTGGGAACAGAGCATTTACATCATGGTTAATTGATAAAAAAACGTCTACTCAAGACCTCCAAGCATTTTCTGAGCTGTTCAATCATTCAATAAACTTTAATACATGGATACACAATCAGCGTTTACCACAGAATTGGATTTTTGAAGGTGGCAATGTTGCTGATCGGGTTGCAACGCTCAAGGCAATACATAACAATCAGGTGGTTGCAGCATGGTTTGCAAATGATGCACAGCCACCGGCGAAAGGGACGATGCAAAGACGATTATACGAGCTGCTCTCCTCAGGCAAGCTCACCGGGGCAACTGCAGAGGCATTAGTGAAAGCCTATGTTTCTCCCATGGTGCGAGAAATATTGAATAATCCGACACATGAAATTTATGATCTAGTAGCAATGGCATTTGGTAATAATCATTTTGAAGCTGTTCAGGCACTGGTCACATTTTATAATACGCCTTTTGTGAAAGAGGTGTTGGCTAATTCAACGCATGCGATTCATGCTGAGTTCAAATCAGCATTTACACATAATGGATACGACCGTGCGCGCAGTGTATTTTTAGTGCAATGCGTTAATAATTCAGTGCTATATGAGATTCTGAACGACCCTAAAAACTCTCAGCATGAATTGTTGACCGACATCATTCGCATGCGTGGTATGTCAAACGAATATTACACAGCGGTGGTCGAATGGTTGCAAGATGCAAATATTCAAGCGCTTTTGAGTCACGAAAACCCTGAAGTAAGTAAAGCGGTAAAAGATTGGCTATTAAAAGAGGGCGAATATGCAGAAAAAGACAAAATAAGAAGAGCCTTGCAAGATGTAAGGGTGTTTGAGGCTTTTTCACAGGCGAACAATAAAATAGCATTACATGACATCGGGCAGGCTGAAAATTTGGATGATTTGACCGCCAGTTTAGAAAACAACAAAGTAGGGATACCAAAATCACTTTCACCTAAAGAGGAAGCAGGAAAAGGGGAGATAGGTCAAGTAAGGAGACAGGCGCTAATAAGTCGTGCTTTTAGAGAGGTGTTTAGAACAAATAATGAGCGCACAACCTGGCTTATAGAGAATAAATCAAGCGATAAAATAACCGCAATTGCAAAGTTTACAGAAAATCAGCATGGTTATGATTTATTCTCTAATCCTCGCGTACGCAGTTACTTATCAAAAGATTCTGTGTCTGCTAATGATATCGACAATATTTTGCGAGCACTCACTGAAAACAAGCCGTATACTCCACTGGTGGGGATGATGCGTTCGGCGGTGACATCCAAGCTTGGAGAGATCCAAGGAACGACGCTTGATATGATTCTTAAAAATGCATTCGGAATAACGATAGATGATGAAACTTTAGTTCAAGAACAGAAAGATGAGTGGCTTTGGGATTATTTAGGAACTGGCTTAGTGGAGGCGTCAGAGCATGGTTTGTCAGATATGAAACTAGGTGTGTTACTCTTTGGAAAGCTTGATTCTAAACAATTACCAAAGGAGCTAGACATATCGCTGATTCAAGAAAAAATTGAAAGAAGTGAGTTACCAATAGATCAATTGCTACAAATGGAAGATCATCATTTTGCGGCGCTTGCTAACCCAGCGATTATCGGTTTAATAAAAAGAAATTTCTTATCATTTGAGCAATTCTTGCCCCAGAATCATGCTCAAAGAGATGAAAGACATCAGTTTTTAATGACGTTGACAGGCGCAGGTGGATGGTTACCTCCTCTGCTGGAACCAACAAAGGAGGAGAGTGCAACAGAAGAAGCGCTTGAAACGGATTTGCTAGATAAAATTAGAGCGATTTATGATAAGGGTAACGTTGCGCTATTCAAGTTCTTAAGAGATTATAATGGGGGAACAGAGAAGCTGAAAACATTCCTTGAATTATCGGCTTATATTCCCGAAAACGCATTACCTGAGCAAGAGTGTGAAATAGCGATATTGGAAGTGCTGAGTGGTTTGAATGATGAACAACTATTAAGACTTGAAACCATCACGGGCGATAAACCTAGTCCGGAAACAGCATTGGAGGCATTGAAACGCAACTCTGGCGAAGCTGCCGCAGAAAAACTCCAAGAAACCGAAGAGGGTAAAAAACTATATACATCGTTAAAAGTGACACCGTCTGGTTTGGTGATTGGAGCGATGAAGGCTTTCGAGTTACTAGAAAATGCGACAGTTGATGGCAATGCGACTATTTTGGAAAAAATGGAATCTGCTAATCAGGATGTACGTTCTATGTGTGAGGGAATTAGCCAGCTGAAAGCGAGCGATTATAGGGAGCTGTCGGCGCTAATTGAAATCCAAGGCTCGACATCAGGAATTGAAGCAGGTGGAAAAAAAGAACACCGAGCTTCTACATCAAGAAAAAGCTTAGATTTAGTCAGTTTCGTTGCTGGTCTCTAACCTATAGGCAGATCATATTTTGTGTTATACCGCACATGAAATGGCTACCCTTTAAATGGTTGGTACTTCACACCAATATTACAGCTATATTACAAGCTGAAAAGAACTGTTAGAATTATATCTGCGCGCTAGAACGTGCATCACGCATATGCTGTGCAATTGCGGTAGCAACGGGCGCCAAAACCTCTTGGGTGTTTGTGCTTGTAATGGTAGCATCCTTAAAGACATAATGTTGTAGCTTTGATGTCACTGCTTCAAGCACTTCTTCTGTAGTGATATCTTCATTGCGTCTGTCTACATCCGCATAATGAAGTTTGGCAACACGTATTTTTGTTGTGTTAAATACTTCTTCAATCGTTTTCTCACCTATTATAGCGCCCCTAGCACTGCTTAGAAGCTCTATACAGTTTTCTAACGTAGAGAGAATACATTCTTTTTCACTATTTAATAAGCTTGCAACAGCCTCTTGCTGAGTGTTTTTAGAAAGAATTTGTAGGGGTGTTAGTCCATCGTTGTTTTTAGCATGAAGGTTCACTTCACCTTTATATTGATCAAATAGGCCTTTTATCACATCTGCCTTACCCGCTTTAGCGAGTTGATGTAAGAATGTATTTTTACCATTATCCGCCAGTTTTAAGAGTGATCCACCTACCAATTGAGAGCCATTCATAAAGAGTGATCCATTTATACTCACGGTATTGCTTTCTACCGCATCCGCAATTAAATCCACTTTTCCAGTTGTAATTGCCCACTCCAACAGGGTTTGTCCTTTAAGCCCTTTCGCATTCATTAAATAACGTGTAAATGCTTGAGGGGTTGCGTAATCACGATTTGTTTTGCTTTCTTCATGTAGGACGACTCTCACCTGCTCAATAAAACTTTTAACTTCAGGCGTAAGCATAGTGGTTGCATTTTCTTTACTTAACACTGCCTGCTGAATCAAGGCTACGGCCAAGAATTCCATTGTTTTTAGCTTCTTATCACCATCAGGTAATGAGTTTAGGTAATCAAAACTAATCTGAATATCCCCCGCACCCAAACGCATTAAATGCATTAGGTCACCATTTATGGATACAAATTCTCGCCCTAAAAATGCTGATATTTTACTAAAATCTTGACTGGCCATCAGCTCTCTTAACTTTAGCGCATCTGAGCCTGCATCTAGTTCTATGGCTTCAATTTCACTTTTCATTGTTTGACTTTTTGTGGCTTGTGAATCTTTTTCCGCCAACGCTAACAATTCTTTTTCATGTGTCTTAAGGTAATTAATGGCTAACGTTGTTTCTTCTCCTTGTGGGGTGTACTTACACGTTGCTTCTTCTGCTTTACCAAATAATGATTGGGTTACAAGTTTAGCGCCATTTGCTCCAACTTGACTTAAAAGCGTTACTAATTTTGATTTCAAATAGGCCTCAGCTGATGGATGATTTCCGGTTAAAGCAGCTAGCTTCACTAATTCCAACTTCAAGAGCTCTAATGTCCATTCAAATATACGTTTTTTTGAATGTTTATCAATGATAACCGCACTATAAGGAATATCACTTGTTATCTGCTCAACTTCTATGCCTTCTTTTGCGCCACATTGAAGGTAAATATCAGCTTCAGCCTGGCCACGTGTAGTATATATGTCTATTTTTCCGTTATTAAATTTCACCTCTGAAACGGTATTGTTATTTCGTCTATATGCTGCAACACACTCTGCATCTTGCGCCCCAAACTTTTTGTAGAGATCAATAAAACTTTCTGGCGAGTTCTGTGTTCTACTGACGACAGAAATTTTAAATTTTTGAAACAGTGACGGATCTACTTTTCCTTCTAAATAAAGATAAAACAACACATCTTCTGCTGAGGGCCCATCACCACAAATAAATATTTCTATCCTATTTTTACCATCGTACTTTTCGTTGATTTGTTTCACTAGGTGAGCAAACCGACTTTCATCTTCGCCATAATACATCCCATCATAATAACCTTCATTTATACTAAGAGCGTCGTCGGTATCCCTTTTAAATTTTGCCGTACCAACATGTCCTTCTAATTCTGCAGGAGGATAATCTGTTTGATATTCTTTACGTTCGCCTGCTCTTCTTACATCAAATCTCGTAACGCCACTCTCACCGGTTTTTCCTTTTAAATACTCCCCTTGTACTTCTTCAAATTCAGCACCATTTTCACGTAACCATGCGATGGCTTCTTGTCTTTTTTCTTCTAAAAACATGCCATATACAAAACGTGGCGTACGATCCTCATCGCTTAACATGAGATATTCAAACTTTAGACGAAGTTCATCTTTCAAAGACTGTTCTTTCTTGCCGTTTCTATTAAGATACCCCTCCATCCCCTCTTTAAACGATGGCTTCTCTTCTAAATACTCGAAAAATACACGGAGATGTTCTCCACCTCTTTCCTCTAATAGCAACTCTACAATTTTATCTAGATTTTCTTCATACCATTCTCTGAAACCCGTTGATTTACCAACGCCTGCAATCGTACTGGTTAATAAAGGGAAAGGAGAGCTGTTTTTGCCCCATGCTGGGCGTATATTATCTTTGTAAAC
>CAYGTX010000131.1:0-5220 GCA_964352935.1 uncultured Rickettsiales bacterium
AGAAAAGACATATACCAAGAAATTTTTAAAAGTGTGTTTACTCAAGGTGGAAAAACCATTGCTCCAGTTGGAAGAGGTCAAAAGAGAAAGCGTTTGATCATTGCCGGGCCGCTTTATGATTCAAAAGATAGGCTTCTAAATTCGCTTTTGAATAAAGACAAAACTTTGCCAGCAGAACTGCAAGAGGTTTTTAATCAAACTAATAAAAATTCAGTAACGGTTAAAGTTCGTGATATTAGAGAATTCTTACCCGAGTATAATGAAGCGGTAAAACGGGGTGATCCTTTTGCGAGTATAATTGTTGATGGCGAAGCAAAATCGATAGCACTTGCAATCATCAATACAGCTAAAATGTGCGGTTATAACATCATTGATATGAGCAGTTCGCATACGATACCAAAAAGTGATGGACTTATTTCTGATATAAAAGGAATAGGAAATAGCTCAGGAGTTGCTGCCTATGATTTATTTACAGTTGGCGTTACTGGAGATCCGGAGAATGTATTAAGTAAAAGAAGCGAGAAAGCAAAACAAGCGGGAACCGAGTTGTTACCTTCTTACGCGGAAACAAAAATAAGAGATTTTGCAAAAAGTGATTCTTTTGTAAGGTTAATGCAGCGTTCTGACAAAAGCTTTTTGTTATGGGATGAAGATGATAAGTTTGTTAGCGTGGCAAGTAAAGGGGCTAAAAAAACAGAGAATCTAGCAGATTCTGGACTTGAAATAACCAGTCGCCTTAAATGGCACAACTTTAAAGATCAAAAGAGCTTTTTATTGCAAAGTTCAATTGGAAGATAAAATTAATAAATAGAAGTTTATAATATTAGCAGAGGCAGTGATGCAAACATTAAAGAAGGGGTTTGATACCCTGCTAAAAGAAGCGGTTGATAAATGCGTTGAAAATGCTAGACGCTACGACACTGCGCGTGCATTAAAGGGAATACCTACACACCACCAAGCTGATTTAATTCAGCGTTTTACACATTTAAAAGACGAAGAATTTTTCAATCAAAGAAAAGTTATCTACACAAAAATATTGAAGGATATTTTTTTACCAAATGGAAAAATGATTGAGCCAGTAGCAAAAAATAAAGAAAAACAAAGGCTTGCTATTGGTGGTCCTTTTGCATCTGGTGTTTCAACGCTATTAAGGCAGTTAAAGAAAGGTGATTTTACTGATGTTGAAAATGTGCAGAATATCTTCAGAAAGATTAGTAAAAATGCTGCTATCATAGACATAAGTCACATCAGAAGTCAGTTGCCAGAATACAAAGCTGCAGCCTCTGATAAATATCCTTATGCCACGTCTATTGTAAGGGCTGAAGTAGCATCTATTGATGATGCCGCGGTTGACCTGGCAAGAGAGCTAAACTTAAATATAATAGGTACCGCTGGTTCATTTCACTCAGCATTAAAAGATGATGAGGCAATTGATAATTTTGCTAAGGGTGGATACGAACTTTCATTTGTTGGGATTACGAGTGATCCAGATCGTATTTTAAAATGGTCGAGAGAAAAATTTGAAGAAAAAGGCTTTTTAATACCTGAGCCACAAATTGTTGAAAGTATTAATGGCTTTGCAGATGATAATGCTTTTCGTAAGTTGATGCGCTACTCTAAAGATGCGAGTTTGTTGTGGCGGGATGAAAACAAAGAATTCACATGTGTTGCAGAATCAAAAGACGGTGAATTGAAGGTGAATAGCCATACCAAATGGATGAAGTTTAAAGAGCAGCAATTTTTTTCAGTAGAAAAAGATGGTATTTCAATTTGAAGATTAGCTATATCACTTAGAGAGGCATTGCCAACTGTCTCACGAATTATTTAATAGTGACTTCGCCCTATTAAATGAAATTTACAGATTTTATAAAAAGAGGCTCTTTAATTTACTCAAGGGCCTCTTTCTTTTATGTGTTTCTACTTAATAATATAGTCGTTAATAGGGGCTCTAATCTTTACGGGCCTTATCGTGTATTGTTAAAGGCATATGGTTTATAGATATATTTAACATTATGTAACTTTATTTGGTGTAGTAGCGAATATACTTACATCATACTAATAAATTTTAATTAACGCATAGGGTTGTGTAGTATATAGCTGGTATTTTATGAATCATAAGATGTTAAAAATTGTTTTACTTCTTTTGTTGATGTCTGCTGTTGCGGTGTTTTTTATGCTTGATTTGCAGCAATATACTACGCTGGACTATATTAAAACACAGCAGCAAACATTGCTTGAATACTACCAGCAAAATACCGCTTTAGTAATGGCTGTATTTGGGGTGGTTTATATGCTGGTTGCTGCCTTTTCGCTGCCTGTTGCAGTGCCGCTGACGCTGCTAGGTGGTGCTTTGTTTGGCTTGCCTTTAGGAGTGGTGTTGGTTTCGTTTGCTAGTACGATTGGCGCGATGCTTGCATTTTTAATAGCGCGGTTTCTAGCGCGTGATTATGTGCAGAGAAACTACAGCAAACAGTTATCTAAAATAAACAGTGGTTTTGCGCGTGAGGGTGCATTTTATTTATTTGCAATGCGCTTGGTGCCAGTATTTCCATTCTTTATGATTAATGTTGTAACGGCTTTAATGCCGATTAAAACATGGCAGTTTTATTGGGTGAGTCAGCTTGGCATGCTACCGGGAACAGCGGTATATGTTTATGCGGGCACACAGTTGACGCAAATAGAATCTTTTTCAGATATCGCTTCACCATCATTGCTCATTGCATTTGCCCTACTTGGGTTATTCCCACTTATTGCCAAGAAGCTATTAGGGTTCTTATCTAAGGAGAAAATCCATGAGCAAATATGATTATAATATCATTGTAATTGGCGGTGGTTCGGCAGGGCTTGTATCCAGCTATATTGCAGCTGCAGTAAAAGCTAAGGTTGCTTTAATTGAAAAAGGTCGAATGGGCGGCGATTGTCTTAATACTGGCTGTGTGCCTAGTAAGGCGTTGTTGAGGTCAGCTAAAATACTTTCCTATACTAGCCGTGCAAAGGAATTTGGTTTTAAACAAGCTACGGTAGAGTTTGAATTTAAAGACGTGATGAAGCGGGTGCAGGAGGTGATTAAAAACATCGAACCGCATGATTCGCGAGCGCGCTATACCAAACTAGGTGTTGATTGTATTGAAGGTGAAGCAACAATAATATCTGCCCATAGTGTAGAAGTGAATGGCAAAACACTTACTGCACGCGCTATCATTGTTGCTACAGGCGCTAAGCCTATGGTTCCGCCTATAGTAGGGCTTGATAAGATTGAATATCTTACTAGTGATAATGTTTGGGATTTAAAAGAATTACCAAAAAAGCTGGTAGTGCTGGGCGGTGGGTCAATCGGTGTAGAACTGGCACAGGCTTTTTCACGGTTTGGGTCGGAAGTTACGTTGGTGGAAATGGCACCGCAAATTTTGATTCGTGAAGATGAAGAAGTTACAAAGCTGGTAACAGAAAAATTCATCAAAGAAGGCATTAGGGTTCTTACTAATCATAAGGCAAAAGAATTTAAGGCTGGCAAGCTGGTTTGCGAACATGATGGTGAGGATGTATCGCTTAATTTTGATAAGGTAATAGTGGCACTTGGGCGCAAAGCTAATGTGGCAGGATTTGGATTGGAAAAGCTGGGTGTAAAAATCCGCAAAACGGGGACAATAGAAGCAAATCCGTTTTTGCAGACTAATATTCCTAGCATTTATGTGTGTGGTGATGTGACAGGGCCATATCAATTTACCCATACTGCCTCGCATCAGGCGTGGTATGCCTGTGTGAATGCATTGTTTTCGCCATTTAAAAAATTTAAAGTCGATTATTCAGTGATTCCGTGGGCAACATTTACTGATCCTGAAGTGGCGAGGGTTGGGCTAAATGAAAAAGAGGCCAAGGAAAAGAATATTTCTTATGAAGTCACGACCTATGGTATTGATGATTTAGATCGTGCTATTGCTGATTCAGAAGCGCATGGCTTTGTAAAGGTTTTGACTGTGCCAAATAAGGATAAAATATTAGGGGTAACCATTGTTGGTGCGCACGCCGGTGATATGATTGCCGAATATATTTTGGCTATGAAACAAGGGCTTGGCCTGAATAAAATATTGGGTACTATCCATATTTATCCTACGTTTAGCGAGGCGAATAAATATGCAGCAGGGCAATGGAAGCAAGCGCATAAACCTGAATGGTTGCTGAAGATAGTAGAAAAATTTCATGCGTGGAGAAGGTGATGAAAACATTTGAAGCTGCTTTGCGCGAAAATAACCTAGTGCTAAAGCGTGATGCAATAAAAATTTTGCAAGTGAATATAGGAAAACGCTGCAATCAAGCGTGCCACCATTGCCATGTTGAATCAGGCCCTAATCGCACTGAGAATATGGAGTTTGGAACGGTGGAGCGCCTTTTGGAATTACTTAAAAAAGAACCGCAAATTCATACGGTAGATATTACCGGTGGAGCGCCAGAATTAAACCCACATTTCCGTTATTTTGTCACTGAAATACGCAAGATGGGAAAAGAGGTGATTGACCGCTGCAATTTGACAGTGTTTTTTGAAGACGGCCAGCAAGATACACCAGATTTTTTAAAAGAAAATAAAGTGCAAATTGTTGCCTCTCTCCCTTGCTATAAAGAAGATAATGTTGATAGCCAGCGCGGCAAAGGTGTGTTTGGTAAAAGTATATTGGCACTAGAGAAGTTAAATGCACTCGGCTATGGCAAGGAAAAAAGCGGGCTTATTCTTAATTTGGTTTACAACCCTGTTGGTGAGCATTTGCCGCCAGCGCAAGCTGGGCTTGAGGCAGATTATCACGCGCATTTAAAAGATGAATTTGGTATCGTTTTTAACCATCTTTTTACAATCACTAACATGCCGATAAAACGTTATGCCCATGCTCTTACGCGCGAGGGTAAAATGAAAGAATATATGCAGCTTCTTATTGATAATTTTAACCCAAAAGCTGTAGCAAATGTGATGTGCACCGAGTTGGTTTCGATTGGTTGGGATGGGCAGATATATGATTGCGATTTTAATCAGATGCTTGAAATTCCGCTAAATTGGAAGCCGCGTAATATATGGGATATTGAGCAATTTAGCGATATTGAATCGGGCATTGCTGTTGCCAGCCATTGCTTTGGATGTAGCGCAGGTGCTGGAAGCTCGTGCCAAGGAGCGTTGCTATGATGGAAAACGAGGTAGGCTTGCGTTTAGGGTTCTTTCTTGCGGTGTTGTTG
>CAYGTX010000132.1:0-5192 GCA_964352935.1 uncultured Rickettsiales bacterium
AAGCTCAACACGATTAGAAGAAAGCGTGAGATCTAGTAGAGAGCTTGTAATTTTATTATCATTTAAAATAAAATTCTTACCAGAAATTAAAAACGTGTATTTACCGTGTAACTTACTAATGAAACTATTAGAAAATGGATCTTTAATGTCTTTCTTAAGCTCTTCATATGAACTCGCAATTTTTTCAGGGATTCGTAATTTGCTTAAATCTACTCTGTCTAAATCAAATTTAAAGCGATAGGAAGGAGAGCGCTCCTCTGGGCGCATTTCAAATTCA
The DNA here is from genome assembly GCA_964352935.1 of uncultured Rickettsiales bacterium. Taxonomy (GTDB): domain Bacteria; phylum Pseudomonadota; class Alphaproteobacteria; order Rickettsiales; family CAYGPX01; genus CAYGPX01. The sequence continues at coordinate 278 of CAYGTX010000132.1, forward strand.
CCACTAATGCCTATGTCATCCACATTGCCGATGATATCTGATGCTCTGATGCGGGTAGGCATCATGCTCAGCTTACTCGTAATAACAAAGCGTTGAAGATGTTCTTTGGGAACAAAATCAAACTCTGGATAAAGCCACACCATTAGAGCGTTAAAGTTTGTACCGTTTAATTGGATATCACCTTCAAGTAATGGGCGGATGTCGTTATGACTTATAGCACCTGTAAATAAAAAGTCGGATTTTCCGGGCACAACACCTTGTAATGTGTGAATAACAAATTGTTGATTGGCCATTGCCGCATCAAAAGTAGCGTTTAGAATATTATCCTTTCTGTAGACAACTTTATCTGCGGTTAAGAAAAATAAAAGCGATGTTTCTCGAGGAATGGAAAATTTAAGTGATGAAGGCGAGCTAAGGAGTGATATATTTTCGTCTGTACCAGCCATTAATGCATCTAAGTCAAATAATTCTATATGAGATTGAATGTCCCATAAGCTGGTAGGGAAAAAAGTTGCTTTTACTTCTGCACTCGCTTTGATGCTCTTTGAGTTAAAGGAAAGCTGACGCAGTGCAAAGCCTTTATCGGAGAAATTAAACGCGCCTTCTATATTTAATTCTTCATCCGAAGTGATATGTGTAGGTAAGCTTGAAACGGGAAATATTCCACCAGTAAATGCGCCTAAATTATGGATTTTCATGCGTGAAATGCCCGTCATATTAAGAGAGCCTGAACCTTCAGTTTTTCCTTCTAAATTAAGATCAAAGGAAGGCGAAGAAAGTTTTAGTTTAGCATCGCTGCTTTTGTTTAAATCACCGATATTGGCGGTCAGAGCTATTTGTTCATTTTGAAAGGTAAAATTACCTGTTGCATCAAAAGGACCACTCCAAGACTCCATATCTAAATTGAGATTAATTTGTGAAATATCGGTTTGATCAGTTAGCACACGATAAATAACGCGGCCATCTTGAATCTTAATTTGAGAGGGAATAAAGCCACTTCCAATATTAGGAGAAACATTATCAATGCTTTGAAAAACCTGCCAGTTTTTGTTGCCATTTTCGAGGAGTTCTAACTCTAAAATGGGGGCAACCAACGTCAGGTCTTTAAAGCTTGGCATATGAGTGAATATATTGGCCCAACTTACATGCGCTCTGGCTTCTCTGATTTCAAGCAGGTTGCTACTAGCTGCGCCTTCAATGTTTGAAAAGCGTATCTCCTCAAAAATTAAAAGCGGCTGCGGAAAAAGTTCGAACGTAACATTACCTTCAATAGACGCTTTGGTAGCACCAATACCACTTAATGTATCAATCGCTTGTTGTTTAATATGGTCGGTATTGATGAAAATTTTGACAGCTATAAAGGCTCCGCCAGCAAGCACGAGTAATAATAAAATTAAAAAAAGAAAAAAACGTTTCACGTAATTATTTCCAAAATTTTGCTAAATGTTTACATCATAAAACTTTTAAGTGCAGACGAAATTTAGCAATCCTTCCTATACTTCACAATGACTATAGTATATATCATTTATACTATATGCAACATGCCCACTCCGAAAGACTTTAAATAATATGGATTTTTCATCATTTGAATCAGATTCGGCCTTTTCAGCGCCCGAGCCAGTTGATTTTTTTGCTGGATTAAATGACGCTCAAAAAGAAGCGGTGAATATCACTGAAGGCGCGTTGCTTGTTTTAGCAGGTGCAGGCACTGGCAAAACCCGTGTTTTAACCACACGTATTGCACATATTATTCAATCTAACTTGGCGTGGCCGTCTCAAATTCTTTCTGTTACCTTTACCAATAAAGCGGCAAAAGAAATGAAGCAGCGTATTGAGGCGATGATTCCTCAGCGTTCTCAAGGCTTGTGGCTTGGCACGTTCCACTCAATTGGTGTGAGAATTCTTAGGCAGCATGCTGAAGCAGTAGGGCTAAAATCTGATTTTACGATTTTAGATACAGATGATCAGCTTCGCTTAATTAAGCAGATGCTTTCAGAACATAAAGTAGATGATAAACGCAACCCACCAAAGCGGCTGGCAGGCATTATTTCAAGCTGGAAAGATAGAGGCCTAACACCTGAAAAAGTATCTGCCGTTGATGCGGTAGAGTTTGCAAATGGCAAAGCCAAAGAGCTTTATAAAGAATATCAAGCGCGCTTAAAAAGTCTGAATGCTTGTGATTTTGGCGATTTATTGCTTCATAATCTCACCTTATTTTTAAATTACCCAGAGATTTTGAAAGAGTATCAGCGCCGCTTTAAATATATCTTAGTGGATGAGTATCAAGATACCAATATCGCGCAATATTTATGGCTTCGTTTATTGGCGCAAGGTTCAAAGAACATATGCTGTGTAGGGGATGATGATCAATCCATTTACGGCTGGCGTGGTGCTGAAGTAGGTAATATCCTCAAGTTTGAGAAAGATTTTGACGGAGCAAAAATCATACGTCTTGAATGCAACTATCGCTCAACTCCTGTGATACTAGCAGCAGCATCGGGCTTGATTGACAAGAATAAAGAACGCTTAGGCAAAACACTCTGGACGGAAAGTAAAGGCGGTGAGCTTATCAAGCTTCTGGCACTATGGGATGATAGAGAAGAAGCGGGTTATATTGTTGATGAGATTGAATCGTTACAGCAACTCAAGCAGCACCCGCTGAATGAAATAGCCATTTTAGTGCGTGCAGGCTTCCAAACACGTGCGTTTGAGGAGGCGTTTATCAATCGCGGTGTGCCTTATAAAGTAATTGGTGGCTTACGATTCTATGAGCGGATGGAAATTCGCGATGCAATTGCTTATTTCCGCATTATCTCACAGCCAGCGGACGATTTGGCGTTTGAGCGTATTGTTAATACGCCTAAGCGTGGTATTGGCGCTGCCAGTATTCAGGCCATTAGAAAACGTGCAAAACAATCGCGTGACGAGTTAGCATCGAATATTGACGCACCGCAAATGATGTTGGGTGGGTTAGAAGAAGAACCAAGCGCACTTTCAATGCTAGAAGCCACGCGTAAAATGCTGGCGGAAGGTAACTTTTCAGGGCGAGCAAAAAATTCGCTAGCGCATTTATGTGAACAAATCACGCGTTGGCAATCGCTGTTTGATACGATGCCAATTGCAGAAGCTGCAGAGGCAGTATTGCGTGAATCAGGCTATATTGGCATGTGGCAGCAAGAGAAAACACCGGAAGCACAAGGGCGCGTTGAAAACTTAAAAGAATTATTAAGGGCGCTTGAAGAGTTTGAGTCGTTTTCTGAATTCCTAGAGCATGTGAGTTTAGTCACCGACACCGAAGATAAAGAGAATAACAATATGGTTAGCATCATGACGTTGCATGCTGCCAAAGGCTTGGAGTTTAATTCTGTTTTCCTTCCTGGTTGGGAAGAGGGGCTGTTTCCGCATCAGCGCGCATTGGATGAAAATGGCACAACAGCGCTAGAAGAAGAGCGTCGCCTTGCATATGTGGGTATTACACGTGCAAGGAAACGTGCCTATATCTCGTTTGCTGCGAATCGTCGTATTTATAACCAATATCAAAGCAGCATTCCTTCACGTTTTGTGGATGAACTTCCGCCAGAATCGGTAGAAGCTGTGCAGGTGAATAACGGCTTTAACTATGGTCGTGGTCGTGGGTTAGATGCGCGGGTGGTTAATCCGACATCGCTGGGCGATAGTATTCCTAGCTTTACTTCTAAGCGTGCCGTAAATACTGGTGCATCATCAGCAAAAACAGAAATATCTACTGCTGGTTTTAAAAATGGACAGCGTGTTTTTCATCAAAAATTTGGTTATGGTAAGGTGAAAGCCATTACTGGCGATAAACTGACCATTAAATTTGAAAAAGCGGGTGAAAAAACCGTGATTGATCAATATGTGCAGATGGCGTGAATCATATCCTTTATAAACACCTGCTTTCTTAATACTTGCCTGTATCGCTGTTTTTCTGCGGTTTCCTTATATGGTTTTTACTTTACTGAGGCTCTAAAAAGGAGTAGTCTTAATAGATAAGGGAATGCAATTTTGATATATAATATATAAATGAGGAAGACCATGAGAATCACTGTTTCTGGTAAAAATATAGACGTCGGCTCTGCTTTGCAGGAATATGTAAAAACAAACTTAGACGGCGCGGTTTCGAAATATTTTCCCGATGCAGTAAGTGCGGATGTGGTTGTTACCAAAGAACGTCACCTTTTTGTTACCAATATTATTGTGAATGAAGGTGCAGATCATCATTTTATCATTAAAAGTACCGGTGAAGCGGAGGAAGTACACTCAAGTGTCGAAAAAGCGGTAGAGAAAGTTGAAAAACAACTTCGCCGTTACAAAAAACGTATTCGCAATCATCATCGTGAGCGTATGGGTAAAACAGTTGAATCTGCTCAGTATGAAGCAAATAAGTATGTTTTAGAGCGTGAAGCTGAAAAAGAAGAGGATGCTGGTGAAGATAATCCGATTATTATTGCAGAAAAGAAAACACGAATTGAAACACTCACTGTAAGTGAAGCGGTCATGCGTATGGATTTAGCAGAGCTGCCGACCTATGTGTTTATCAATAAATTAAATGGTAATGTGAATGTAGTCTATCGTCGTGCTGATGGTAATATATCTTGGATTGATTCCGGAGTAGAAGCCATTTCCTCAAGCAAAACCAGTGCGGCATAATAACATTAGCGAGTGGGCGGATAACTTTTTGATAGAGTTTCCGCCCTTCGTGTATCCAAAACGAAAATGATGCATCCTATTAAAAAACCACAAGCCCCCTATGTTTATATCACTGGTGCAGGTCCTGGAGATTCAGGTTTACTTACGCTCAAAACCTATACGCTTTTAAAAGAAGTGGCGGATGTGGTGGTGTATGATCGTTTGATTCCTGATGAAATTATGGCGCTCATTCCCGAAGGAACAGAGC
>CAYGTX010000133.1:0-2292 GCA_964352935.1 uncultured Rickettsiales bacterium
ACCTTAATTCTCTCAGCAAGAAGTGAAAAAGAACTGAATCAATTGAATGCAGATTTAGGTGGGCAACATTTCGTTAAACCGCTGGATGTGACAGAGCATGATAAGGTAAAACAGGTGGCTGTTGAAATCAGCCAAGAAGTGCCATCGCTTACGCGGGTGATTTTTCTAGCAGCGGTTTATGAGCCAACCGCTATTCGGCAGATAGACCTAGATTTTGCTAAAAAGACATTCGACATTAACGTCTTAGGTGGCATGGCATTAACCCAAGCGGTGTTGCCGATATTTGATAAGCAACAAGCAGGGCAGCTGGTGCTGTGCGCAAGCGTAGCAAGTTACTTTGGGTTACCAAATGGGCAACCATATAGTGCTAGTAAAGCCGCGTTAAAAAGCTTTGCTGAAAGCCTGCATGCTGAAGAGCAAGGCACTAACGATATTAAAGTGATTAACCCCGGTTTTGTAAAAACACCGATGACGGATAAAAACCCATTTGATATGCCAATGGTGATTGAACCAGAAACAGCCGCGCAAGCCATTGCAAAAGGGTTGCTTTCCAAATCATTTGAAATTCATTTTCCAAAGAAATTTACCTATCTAATGAAAATGATATCCTCACTACCTTACCCGTTGCAACAATGGCTGAGTCGTCAAATTGCCAAGCGCTCTCATTAACTAAGCACTTATTTATTTTTATTTACGAACTATCAGAAAATAGTTACTTTTCGTAACATTTAATCAACTCATGGTGGTAAAACAGAAATATCTTGTATATGATGCACTCATCGATTGAATGATGTATGAGGTGGTTTGGATGTTAAGTTTCTTTAAAGATTTATTTGATTCGGGCATGTTTATGCCTCATGGGCAGTGTTTTTTGTGGTACCCTGAAGTGCTGTGGCTGCATGTCATTTCAGACATCGTCATCTCACTTGCCTATTTCTCTATTCCTGTTGCTATTTTATTTATTATCGCTAAGCAAAAGAAGTCACTCCCGTTTAAATGGATATATGGCATGTTTGCAGCGTTTATTTTACTTTGTGGATTAACGCATTTGGTAGCAATTATTGTGTTGTGGGAGCCTGTCTATCGTTTTCAAGGGTTGTTAAAAGCAATGACTGCTGGTGTTTCGATTGCAACTGCTTTTCTTATTATTCCTATTGTGCCTCAAATTATAGAAATACTATCGCAAATCCATCATGCGGAAGATGATAATGACGCAAAGCAAGAGAGTTAAGATAAAATATGACGTTTCTTCAGCTGAATCGTTAAAGCGCTATATGAGCTTTACCATCACGCTGTGGATTGGTGTGGTGATTTCTATCATTGCGTTTGTTTCTGTGCTCAGTAGCAATATGGAAATTTTAAAAGAGAAGTTTATTTATGAGTCGAATTTTAAAATTGAAAATTTAAGAAACGAACTGAATGGACATCAAAGAGGGGTGCAGCTTGTTCAGAAATTCTTTGAATCGTCGAATGAAGTTACTGATGAAGAATTTCATAACTTCACACTGCCTTTATATGAGAAAACCTATTTTTCCTATCTCTTGTGGTTGGATGTTAATCCGATTGGAAATACGTCATATACTGTCACGTTATCTTCCACAAAGCAGGGATACAAAGATTTTTCTAGAATAAACCCTACGATGGATTTAACTCTATATCCCGAGCTTATTGAAGTAGTTGAGAAAACTCGTAAAACAGGTAAGCCATATTTGTCTGAAAATATGATGTTTCTAGCAGCAGATAAGCACCATTATATTGCAATGGTTTACCCAGTGTTTAAAGCCAATAAGATGATGGGTGTTACGATTGCTGTTGTGGATTTAAAAAAGCTGTTTGAAGAGCGGTTGCTTATTTCAGAGAATAAGGAATATCGGCATATTCATATTTATAGTAAAAACAACTTACTCTTTAGAGATGATAGCGAGGAATCTCGCTTTTATCTTGCCCCAAATGCGATAGAAGCTTCATCAGAATTAATAAAAACAGCCTCATTTTATTACAAAAGTGAATTATCTATTCTGTCGGATGAATGGAGTATCATTTTTACACCGACCAATCGTTATATTGCGCTGGCTACCAATTGGTACCCTTGGTTAATTTTATGTTTAGGAATAGTGATTACTGCTATTTTAGGGCTGTTGCAATTTAGCTTAATTGGGCGCAATATTCGCATAGAAAATGCAATCAAAGGTGCAACTAAAGAGCTAGAAAATACCAAGCAGCATAACGAAATAATATTAAAAACAGTGATGGAAGGTATTATTACCATTAATACTTCGGATGTCATTAAAA
>CAYGTX010000133.1:2302-5150 GCA_964352935.1 uncultured Rickettsiales bacterium
TGGCTATGAAAGTAGGGAAGTTGTCGGAAAGAATGTTAAAATATTAATGTCTGATGAAAATAAACAAAATCATGATCAATATATTCATAATTATTTAGATACGGGTGAAGCCAAAATTATTGGTGTAGGAAGAGACGTAGAGGCATTAAAGAAGGATGGTTCTAGATTTCCAATGGGTTTAGGAATAACAGAAACAACGCTGGGTGGTGAAAAGATATTTGTTGGTGTGGTGCGTGATATTTCAGCAGAAAAAATTGCGCAACGAAAAATGCGCGAATATAACAGGAAACTTGAAGATGCTTGGGCAAATGCATCTAAAGCCAATCAATCCAAAAGTGAATTCTTAGCAACAATGAGCCATGAAATTAGAACCCCTATGAATGGCATTATTGGAATGGCAGAGTTGATGTCTTATTCAGAGCTAACACCACAGCAAGATAAATATTTACAAACAATTCAATCCTCTGGAAGTTTATTACTCTCATTGATTAATGATATTCTAGACTTTTCTAAAATTGAGGCACGAGAACTTAAGTTGGAAAAAATTCCTACGGTACTTAATGCCATTATTTCTGAAGCAACACAATTATTGTCAATACGTGCAAGTGAAAACCAAGTGGAGTTGGCGGTGCATATTGCAGAAGATGTGCCTATGAGTATCTTAAGTGACCCTGTTCGGCTGAGGCAAATTATTATCAATCTCATGGGGAATGCTATTAAATTTTCTAAAGATGGATATGTATTGATTGATGTGAAGAAAATCCATCATGGAAAAGACATTGTAAAGTTAAGGTTTGAAGTAAGAGATACAGGAATTGGCATTCCAAAAGATAAAGTAAAAGCTGTTTTTGAGCAATTCTCTCAAGTGGATTCATCGACCACGCGCGAATTTGGTGGAACTGGACTAGGGCTTACCATATGCAAACGTTTGGTGGAACTGATGGGCGGAGAAATTGGACTTGAAAGCGTAGAAGGTGAAGGGTCAGTGTTTTGGTTTGAGGTTACAGCAAAAACAACAATGGAAGTTGCAGAGCATCGGTTAGATGAGCATAAACTTGAGCAACTTCAAAAAGCAAAAATATTGGTGATGGATAATTACCAAGTGAATTTAAATATCATATCTGAATATCTAGATAGAAATGGTATTTCTTGCGATGTAACCGATTCGCAAGAGCAAGCTTTTATGATGCTATCAGAAAAGAAGAAAGTGGGTGAAGCATATGATTTAATGCTGGTTGACCGCAATATGAACTGCGTGGAAGTTGGTAAGAATATTTCATCGAATCCGAAAGAATATGGAGCACCTAAACTGGTGCTTGTTACATCGTTTGATAAATTACCATATGCGGATTTTTTGCAAGATGCAGGCTACAAAACCAAATTATTAAAGCCTATTTACGCACATAGATTGATTGATACATTATTACAAACCTATTGTGCTGATTCGCAATTAAGCCATCATAAACTTGATAATGCTGAAAGCAAGTCTCTTGGGCTTAAGCAATATAATGCAAAAGTGTTGGTGGTAGAGGACTTTGCACCCAATAGAGATGTAGCAAAAAGCATTATGCTTAAACTAGGCTGTGAAGTTGAGTTGGCAGTAGATGGTGAGGCAGCTATTGCTATGCTTAATAAAGGTCATCATTATGATGTAGTATTTATGGATTGCCAAATGCCAAATATGGATGGATTTGATACTACTAAAGAAATTAGAAAAACCAAGTGGGGAAGGGACTTGGTCATCGTTGCACTGACAGCGAATGCATTGCATGACGATAAAGCAAAATGTCTTAATGCTGGAATGAATGACTATATCAGCAAGCCGATTAAGATCAATGAGGTAACGGACGTGATGGATGTATTTATTAAAAAAGATAAGAAATCAGCTTAACTTAGCGATTAATGATGTTCGTTCAGTCGTCACATAAGCTTTCGCCACATGAGTGGTGACGCACATTCGTACTTTTAAAGTCGTTTCTATTTAATGAGCCATTCTTAAGTGTAACGACTATTAAGTAACAGGAAGTTCAAAGAAGCAGGTAGTGCCCTTATTTTCTTCTGATTCTAACCATATTTTTCCATTTTGATTTTCAACGATAGTTTTGGCGAAAGTGAGTCCAACGCCATGTTTGGGTGATTGGTTATCTAGCTTCTGGAAAAGAATGAAAATAATGGAAAAATAAGCCTCATCTATGCCTTTCCCGTTATCTCTAACTGAAAATCTCCACATGTTTTCGTGCTTTTTAGCGCTGATGTGAATCGATGGGGGTTCAGTATTTGCGGCATCTATGGCGTTTTGTATTAATTCAGCCATAAGCCGATGAAACTGCTTTTTATCGGCAGTGAGTGAGGGAAGTTCATCATGCGTAATACTTGCCTGAGCTGCTTCAATGAAGGCCTTCTTTTCAAATAAAAAATCCATCAACACTTCATGTGCTGATACTTCCTCTTGCTTGAGTGGGAGCATAGATAATGCGTAAATTTCTTTTATAATGTCAATACGCTCAAGTAATAGTTGGGCTTGTTGTTTGATGAATGCAATATTTTGTTCAGCTGGTGAACTCTCGCAGTTGTTAATGATAAGACGGATGGGGTCTCGCAACTCGTGCGATGTGGTTTGGATAAATTGTTGTAAATTGGCTTCTAAGGTTTGATGGTCTTTTTCGGGCACTATAATGCCTCGTACTTTAAGAAGATAGAGTGCTTGATATGTTTTAGCACGATGGCATGGAGCTGGTTAAACGATACTGGTTTTAGTACATAATCATTCATACCGCATTGAAGCCAGTCGCGCGATTCGGTTTCATCAGCACTTTCAAACATTCCAACAATTGATGCCACTTGAGAG
>CAYGTX010000134.1:0-5132 GCA_964352935.1 uncultured Rickettsiales bacterium
TGCCCAATCTTCTCCAGAGGCATATTCGGAGCCAGATGTTACACAATCTTCAGCACTCACATCGCTTCCATCTGCTGCCCTTGTTTGCCCTGATTCGGGCGCACCATCATCTGTTTTTTTATCAATAAGCAATGCTTCTTTAGGCGCTAAAGCAGCACCGAGCAGACCTGTTCCACTGCTAAAGCCACCCACACGAATCTCATTCCTATCGCTGCCGTTTAAATTACCATAAAATACCATATAGCCTGTTTGAGAACGAGGTGTTTCGGGAATATTAAGCCCTATGTCTGCTTGATCACCCGTAGCACCACCAAGCCCTGTGTATCCACCATCCATCAAACCCGCAAGCACCAAATGCTGCCATAAACGATAGGCTTCATTTTCAGCCGCTGTGGTACTTAATTCAATATCACCATCACCATCACCATTACATTCCACAGCTGTTCCACATACAGTATCCGTACTATCATCCCAATATGTATGTGCATCAATCATATCACCAGGATAATCTTCATATCGAATATTAAAGCTTTCTATGGAGGCTTGGTGTTGGCTAATACCATAAATCATCCCCTGCAATTCAGATGAAGAACGAATATTAACACCTGCTGCTACAACACCCACTAATAAGCCAATAATAGTAATAACTACCGCTAGCTCTGCTAACGAGTAACCTTCTTTTGAATGGTCAGAGTAACACTTCAACAGCTATCCCCTTTAATTTGCTTATGATTTAAGATATTGCGGATAATATATCCATTATATTGGATTTCGAAGAAATATACAAAAAATGCTTTAAACAACCCAAGTCTAATAAACGAAATATGCTAAATATTCACATAGAGTACTAGCCAGTAAATTAAGCATTCTTACCAATACGCTTAATTTCCCACTCAAGTGTTATGCCACTTTTTTCTTTCACTCTTTTACGCACTTCTTCGCCCAGATTTTCAATGTCCGCAGCGGTGGCATCACCTGTATTAATCAAGAAGTTACAATGTTTTTCTGACACCTGAGCACCACCAATCTTAAGCCCTCGACAACCTGCTGCATCTATAAGCTCCCATGCTTTCTTACCAGCAGGATTTTTAAATGTGCTACCACTTGTACGACTTTTAATGGGCTGTGAAGCCTCACGTGTTTCATTAATTTCTTTAATGCGAGCAAGAATTTCTTTTTTCTTCCCCACTCCACCTTTTAGCAATGCTTGTGTAAAAATCATGCCTTCTGGCATGGTGTGACCTCGATAAACATAGCCTATATCCTGTGGTGTTAACTGATGGATTTGCCCCGCCTCGTCTACTGCTTCTGCCTGCACAAGCACACTGGCGACATCTCCTTGGTAGGCTCCCGCATTCATGGCACATGCACCACCAATTGTCCCTGGAATTCCAGACAAAAACTCCAACCCAGCGATATCATATTCAGCCGATGCGATTGCCACGTTAAAACTAAGTGCTCCCGCCCCTGCACGAATCAAATCACCTTCTTTTTTTACTTCAACAAAACCGCGACCCAAGCGAATCACCACACCATCTATGCCACCATCACGCACCAGAAGGTTTGACCCAACGCCAAGCACAGTCACAGGCACATCTTTGGGTTTATTGGCAATAAAATCTGCCAAGTCTTGTGTGTCAGCGGGTCGAAACATCACCTCAGCCTCACCACCTGCATTAAACCAGTTGATTTTAGCAAGATTCACGCGCTCTCTATAGCTACCACGCACCTTTGGTAAACGCTCAATAAGAGGCATATTTGCAGGAATAGAGCGATCATTCATGATGAACTCACTACCTTCTTGCTTAGCTCGGAAATTTCAGATTCTAGGCTACGCGCCCAATAGGTGATATTGCCAGCACCTAAACAGATAACCACATCACCATGCGTTGCAATATCGACAATCTGCCTTGCTAAATCACCTTGATACTCCAAGAGCGATGCTTCTGAACAACCATTTTTATTAATTGCATTCACTAAATGCGTACTATCCGCACCTTGAATCGGTTCTTCACCTGCTGCATAGACTTGTGCCACCAGCACCTTATCTGCATGTGCAAAGCATGATGCAAAATCGTTAAACAGTGCATTAAGACGAGTATATCTATGCGGCTGCACCACAGCTATAACTTTTCCACCCGTGCTTTGTGCTACATTTTGTGCTGCACTTAACGTCGCATTAATTTCAACAGGGTGATGTGCATAATCATCAATAATTTGAATGCCATTGATATCGCCTACTTTTGTAAAGCGCCTTTGTACTCCCTGAAAGTTAGCTAATCCTGTTTGTAATATTTCATCTGAGAACCCAAGTTGCGCACCAACCGCAAGCACTGATAATGCATTTAAAACATTATGATAACCCGGTATTGCCACCTTCACATTTTTTAATACACGCACACCACCCGTCACATTTGCTGAGAATGTAACATCAAAGCTAGTTCCATCCACATGCGTTTGAAGGTTAGATGCCACAATATCCGCTTTGTCAGATTTGATACCATAGGTGAGTATTTTACGAGACGAAATAGATTCTGCCAGTTCTGCCGTTTCCACGTGATCAGCACATAAAACCGCAAAACCATAATAAGGAAGGTTGGTTACAAAATTTCTAAATGCTTTTCTTAATGCTTCAAACGAACCATAATGCTCTAAATGCTCAGGATCAATATTGGTAATCACCCCCACTGTTGATGGCACACGCACAAATGTTCCGTCAGATTCATCTGCTTCAACAACAAGCCAATCTCCATTGCTCCATCTGGCATTACTTCCATAGGCATTGATAACGCCACCATTTAAAACAGAAGCATCCGCCTCAGCTTTATCAAATAGGGCTGCCATCATGGTGGTGGTGGTGGTTTTTCCATGTGTTCCAGCAATTGATATGCAGCTTCTCAGCTTCATAATTTCTGCTAATATTTCTGCACGATGGATTACTTTGATACCAAGCTTAATCGCTTCAGCCACTTCTGGATTTGAATCTTTCACTGCAGTAGATTTTACAATCACAGAAGCATTCTTGATATTCTCAGCATGATGCCCTACAAAAACTTTAACACCCAGTTCTTTCAGGCGCTCAACATTTGCATTCTCAGACATATCAGACCCCTGAACATTACACCCATTATGATGTAATATTTCAGCAATCCCGCTCATGCCAATACCACCTATACCAATGATATGAATAGTGCCATAAGTTTTTATATTTGGGGCTAAAAGCATGAAACGTCTCTCTAAACGATATGAAATCTAAAATTTAGCGGTCACTTTAAGTATTAGTGCCTATTTTGACAAGTAGAATATAGATTTATTAACTCTATGAACAAAAAAACTATCTAAAGTTACCAATTTTATACATTTGCTAAAGGTAAGCATAATTTAATACTTGCAAAATAGTCAAATTATGTTATCTATTTCTTTATAATTAGTTAAGCTAAGAAAATACATAAAACATCTTTTTTCTTGATATTCGAGGTTGTAACCACTATAGTTCGCCGCTTCTTAAAAACGGACAAAAAATGACTATTATCTCAACCATAGCCACGATTCTACGCAAGCAACTAGTTATATTAGTATTGCTACCTGTGGTTACCGCTTGCTACAAAGTCCCTATGGCAGACATTCAGTCTAGCCACCAATATAGCGCAAAAGACCTCATTCAGGAATGGAGAAACTACTCCTCAAGAAAGCCTCTACCGCTTGTACATAACGACGACTATTACGCACCATACACCCCACCAGTGAGCAACCGAAACACACAATCCTTTTCCTCAAACACAGAGGCATACTATTACGATCCCTCTGTTGATAACCCGCAAGCCAGAGCCCCATATATTGCTGACCTTGATGCACCATATCAGCCCGCTATGAATGGCAATGTCACCAACGACTTATTATATGCATATTGATTAACTGTTATTTATCTCGTATCTTGTTACGCATAAAATAAGGTAGTAAATCGTGCACTATGCTCTAACTTTAATTTGCTTAATGTTTATATGCCAATCATGCGTGCCTCATAAGCCCGTGATGAATGACACATCCAACTTTTCAAACGCCACCAGCTCTTCCGATGCCGATTCTGTCTTTCATGAAGCAAAGTTTAAAGAAGCAGCCAGCTTGTATAAGGTTAAAATTGTCAGCCACCCAGACGACTATTCTCTCAAATTTAAACTTGCTGAATCCCTCAGATTAAGTAATCAGCTCAATGAAGCTATTATTTATTACACGCCCCTTGTATCACAAAAAGACTTTAGCTTTGCCGCACAAGAAGGACTTGCTCTAACTTACCTTCAACAAAAAGACACTGGCAAAGCGAAAGATATATTTTTGCAACTACTCGAAAAAGACGCTTCTCGCTGGCGTACACTTAATGCACTAGGCATCATCAACAGCCTTGAAGGCAATAAAGACGCAGCAAAGGAATATTTTGATTTTGCTCAATCTCTAGCTCCAAGTGAACCAGCTATCTTAAATAATTTAGGTTTAACACTAGCGCTTTCAGAAACAAATACCATCAACGCGATACAAACACTGCAAGAAGCACTTAATTTATCACACACTAAAACGGATAAGAAACAAATTAGCCTTAACCTAGCCCTTGCCTATGGCATGAACAGTGAAGATGACAAAGTAAAAGAGATTTTATCAGAATATTTAACTGAAGCAGAGATTTATAATAACCTAGGCGTCTATGCCAGCCTACGCAACGAAGCATCGCTAGCACGTAGTTATTTGAGTAAGGCATTAACCTCGCAACCTGTTTTCTACGAAAGAGCTTGGAATAATTTAGAAAAACTGAAATAAGAACATATAGTCGTTTCACTTAAGAAGTGTACATCAAACAGAAACGGTTATAAAAGTGCTAATGCGCGTTCCCACTCATGGGCAAAATATGTTCAACAACTGTAATACAACAATCTTGTTATTAACCCTAACGACTCATACCGCCTTCTCTTTCTTCTCTTGCTGCTGCTCTTGCTTCTGCTGGCGTACTGTCAGGAGTTTGCTGCAACCTCGGATCAGCCTCATTAACAGGGCCCGCAGCTCCAGCTCCAGACCCGACTGAATTGTCAAAAGGCGCTGCAGACCCACGTGCAGACGCTTCATCATCATTCGAATCAGAGTTA
>CAYGTX010000135.1:0-5116 GCA_964352935.1 uncultured Rickettsiales bacterium
GCTTCACAGATCTTGTTGTAGCATTCCCACAAGTCTTTGCTATTGAATTCTATAATTATGATTTGGGTACGATGTGGTGGGCTTTTACGACTATTGGAGTGGTAAATGTCATCAGTCATTTCTACATTTTTTATCGCTTGATTAGAGCCCATGTAATAGGTCTGAGCACTCAGTAATAATGCAGAGTAAAACAAAACTGGTAATTTTATGTAAACTGCTATGTGAAGATTTCAGAGAAACCTACGTAAAAAAAGAATAAACTACGACAATGCGAAAATACATTGAATATATTGGCGGCACACTTCCTGATACAGATTGGCAACTATATAAAGACCACTTAAAAGTCACTAGTGCAAAGAAAGGAGATATCATCCTAGCCTTAAATAAGCCTTGTAAAACTATTTGGCATTTGGCAAAAGGTGCTGTAAGAAAACTTGAAATAGATCATGGTATTGAGAAGACCACTCATTTTTATATCGCACCAAAAGTATTTACAGTTTTACATAGTGCGCTTACAGGAGCGCCTAGTGATCTCTCTATTGTTTGTGAAGAGGATTGTGAATTTCTAGAATTAGACATAAAACTTCTTCAGGAACTATATGAAAAATCCATCTACATTGAGCGCATTGGAAGAAGAATGGCCGAAGAGGAATTCATTGAAGAATTTAGCATGCGCAGGATGTTTCTTAAGTTGGATGCTTTACAGCGCTATGAATACATGGAAAAAGAGCATCCTGAAATTCTTAGGCGTTTCCAACTCAAAGATGTAGCTACTTTCCTAGGCGTAACGCCCGAAACGTTGAGTAGGTTAAGAAAGCTTCGGTTTTCCGTTTAGGAAACTTCGAACTTATCATTTGTCAAGTGGATTCAGATTCTCTGATTTTACCTTTATAAAAAAAATGATGAGCATTTCATGTACGCTACTACTTTCAAAAATCCGCTAGATAAGAATCTGCCAAAACATATAAGGACAGGCGTATGGGCAAGCTTTATCTCTGCTTTTATGCTAATCGGTATTGGCTTGTTTTGGGTAATCCACCCTACTTCGGCTGAGGCCTCTTTTTCTATTGTTCCTGACTCTGATGCAGCCATTCGTTTTTCAAAAATAACTGCCATATTTAAGGCCGTAGGAGATATTCTGCCTCCAGTTTTCATTCTACTTGCTATTGGTTTAGGGCAGTTTAGGTTGGCCGGTATATTTCATTTGAGCACACTACTTCTGGTCATACTTGTCGATATGATTACCTGGGGATTATATGTGCCGAATGTAGGACCAACAGATATAATGCAGCACATTCCTTTTGCTATACCCATCATTATTGCGGCTTACTGTTTCCTAAAACCTACCAACAAAAAATAAATTCTATGCTCTTATTCATTCGTGTTTTCCTCATTCTCTATGGTCTAATAGCTATTGGAACTGGTTTTCATACCATAACTGGTTCTTATGATCCTGCAGTTGAACCAATGGCTGATAATTCTCATCGGTTCATAGGCGCTATTTGGGCATCTATGGCCTTAGGTTTTTTCTATTGTGTCTGGAATCCTTCAGAGGTGGTGCTTTTCCGATTTTTGATGATTGCCTTATTTATTGGAGGAATTGTAAGAGCCGTTGCACTTATTAATTATTCACCAACTCCTATTATTTGGGCAGTGATATTGCTTGAGTTGATACCAACCCCCATTATGTGGTACATGCATAGTAAATTGTTTAATAATGGAGTGATTATATAAAGTCTGTTGACTATCCTAATTTGAGAAATGTTTTAATAGGAGTCTTTAGCTTTGGTGACTTGAGTTGTTAATAGAAGGTAGATAGCCGGATAAGCGAGTACTTAAATCTTAAAGCTATTCGCAAAAGTTTGGTACGAGTCAATGATTCCTTGAATTCGTGCTGACTTATTTTGAAGGAAAGAGTTCACGCCATAGTCCTCCATATTAGGGTGTGTTTCCCTCAAATTAGTTTCACTCCAAACCAACAATTCAAATATCACTGGCGCAAAGGACAAGCCTTTATTCGTTAGCAAGTAAATATTAGTTTTTTTATTGTCGGGTAGTTTATGTTTAGTGACAATCCCCTGTTCTAAGAGCCATTTTAACCGTGCTGCGAGTATACTGGCAGCTATCTTTTCCTCTGAATTTTCGAAATCCTTAAAGGTGGTTTTATTAAGCACTAGCATATCTCTAATGATCAATAGCGTCCATCTATCACCAATAATGTCTAGTGACGAGGCTAAAGGACAGTTTGAACGAAAATTCTCCATTTTATTACTTCTAAATCGAAAGTAATTAGTATTATTGCTTCTAAATCGAAAGCGAAAATACGGAAGCTAATGGACAAAAGTTGGATAAACAAAGAAGAATATCCTTTCAAGGAGAACTATCTTGACCTTGCGATAGGTAAAATGCATTACGTAGATGAAGGAAATGGCAAGCCGATTGTCTTTGTGCATGGTAATCCAGGTTGGTCATTTGAATTTCGCAAGCAAATAAAAGCGTCGAGTGATACAAACCGCTGCATTGCTCCAGACCATATTGGATTTGGCCTCTCAGATAAACCCTATGACTGGGATTACCTGCCAGAGAATCACGCGGCAAACTTTGAAGCATTAATTGACTCACTCAAACTATCTAACATTACTTTGGTAGTTGCAGATTGGGGTGGTCCAATAGGTCTTTCTTATGCCCTTAAGCATCCTGAAAAGATAGATAAGCTCATCATTATGAATACGTTCATGTGGTCTGCAGCAGATAGTAAGGGAGCCAGAGCTTTTAGTAATTTTCTAGGGGGACCTATTGGGATCTTTTTAAGTAAATACTTCAATTTTTTTGCTCGCGTTATTAGCAAGCAAGTAGTTCATGATAAATCAAAACTGTCCAAAGTAGCTCATGAACATATGTATAAACACTTGGCTTCTCCAAAAGACAGGAAAGGGACGTGGGTTTTTCCTAAACAGATTATTGCTTCTAGTGAATGGATGGATAGCCTTTGGAAACAACGAAGTGCTATTGAACACATACCTGCAACTATTATTTGGGGCATGAAAGACCCAGCTTTTCCGCCAGGTGGTTTACTTCCTTTCGAAAGTTTCTTCAAAAACTTTACTACGGTGAAACTGGACAATGTGGGGCATTACCCGCAAGAAGAGGCTCCTGAGGTACTCATTCAAATACTTCAAGAAAGAAATTCAAGTCGAATTAGAAAAATATCACAGATATGAGCAATTGGACAACACAAAACTTACCGACCAATCTCTCTGGCAAAACATATTTAATCACCGGAACCAGTTCTGGTATTGGCACTGTAATGGCCTATGAATTGGCCAAAAGAGGGGCAGTAGTAATTGCAGGAAATAGAAATACTGAAAAAGCCCATAACGCACTAAAAAAGCATCAAAAAGAAGAAGATGACTTAAGTAATTTTTCCACCGATCTTCTGGATATCTCATCTTTGCAATCTGTTAGAGAATTCGCTGAAAAGATCAATAGTGATCCTCAAATAACGCAAATTGATGGGCTTATTTTGAATGCTGGAATCATGGCATTGCCAGAGAGAAAGGAATCTGTTGATGGATTTGAATTGCAAATGGCAACTAATGTTCTGGGTCATCACCTTCTCACTTCTTTATTGATCGAAAAAATAAAGCAGGCGCCTTCGTCAGTTATTGTATCTACTACTTCGTCTGCAAGTAGCCAGGCAACCGACAAAAATATCTGGAATGATATAAATGCTGAGAAGAAATATGACGCTTGGGAAGTCTATGGTTTATCAAAAATAGCAGCAGTTCAGTTTAGGGATGGACTCCACAAACTTCTTAAAAATGCGAATCTGGATGATAAGATCAAAGTAATCTCCACACATCCAGGCTTGACGGCTACACCCCTATTCGATGCAGGGAAAGGATTTATTTCCAACATCTTCAGAAGCGTAAAAGGTATATTCATGATGACGCCTGCTCAAGGCGCACTATCTAGTCTAAGAGCAGTGGTGGACGACTCAATACCAAATGGCAGTTTCATTGGCCCAGGCGGAATCACTGGATTCAGTGGTAATCCAAAAATCATCAAAGAGTACAATCGGAAATTAGCGCTTGATCCAGTATTGAGAAAAAAGATGTGGGAATATTGTGATCAGGCAACTCATGCAATTTGGAAAATGTAATCTCTAAAAACTCAAACCAAATACTCACAAACAAAAAACATAATTATGTTAGCAGGACACTTTTCTACCGCACTTATTGCCCATCAAAAAATCTCCAAGAAGGGAGCCTTGCTCTTCTTCTTGATTGCTTCTCAACTACAAGATTTACTTTGGTTAAGCTTTCACTATTTGGGTTTAGAACCCACGGTTCCGACAGACTTGCTGGACGTTACATTGATGAATATCACAGTGGATATGGTCTATAGCCACGACCTATTGCCGCAGCTTGTATGGATGGCCCTTACCTTTATTATAGGCCGGCTATTGTTCAAGCAGAATAACATTGCCTTAGCGGGAGCCCTCTTAGTATTGGGTCATTACCTGCTAGATCTGCTATCAGGCTATCCCCATCATCTGTTTGGTGGAGATACGCATGAGGTAGGCTTGGGGCTATACTACTCTAATGTGTATCTAGCCATATTAATAGAAGCAGTTTTTACTGGAATTGCGCTTGTGTATTATTTTAGTGTTGATTCCAAAAAGAATAAACCCCGTAGCACCAAAAACAGGATGCAAATAGCAGGGCTGTTTGTGTTCGGTGTAGTCTTCCTGTTGTCCATAGGTAGCGTTTCTTTTCGCCAGTGGTTTAATATCCCAGAGTTTGATACGGACTTTAACACTACGATGCTGTCGCTGGTGTTTACCTATCTGCCGATGATGGTTTACTTATACTACTTTGTAGGTCGCGAACAAGCTAGAGTGCAGTATGACCAAAAGTAATAGCTTGAAATAGGAGCTTTTACTCGCCTACATTATAATTACTTCAAGACTTTTTTCGAAAGGAAAAACCTCTTGGCAATATTGATGGATGTTACCGAGACGGAGTGCCCACTACCTCTTGATTTAAAAAAAAGATTTTCAAAGTCTTTACACATTCCGAAATCTTTTGTCTAACCAAGAAAAAAGATAAAGAAT
>CAYGTX010000136.1:0-5059 GCA_964352935.1 uncultured Rickettsiales bacterium
AGCGTCGGCCTGTCACGCCGAAGGTCGCGGGTTCGAGTCCCGTCACTCCCGCCATTTCCTTTTTCTTCCTTGCATTAACGGATTGTTAACCATTCATGTTTATGCTGAGTGTTAATAATTAGTAGTCAACGATAATTCTTTTAACAGGGAAGGGAATCATGCCTTTTTTTTCTAATTCCATAAAGCCTAAAGAAAACAATGCTGAAATACAACAACAAGAAAGTTTAAAAGCGAAGCCCCTCAGCCTAGGAAAATTAGAAGAGAAATTAAAAGTTGAGCAGAAAAAAAAGAGTAAAACTCCTGATCGAGCTGCAAACCAAAGAAATAACCAAAAGAAAGATGCTATAAAAGATGCTATAGAGGAATTACTGGCTGCTATTTCACGCAAAAAGAAATCTAATCCAAAAACAGAAAAAGAAATTGCCCTTAAAAATTTCTTGGAATTGCATAACGACCTTCTTTTTACTGAATCTAAAATTAACACAGAAGCACTATATTTTCTTAAAAGGCAGCCAGCTGATGCAATTAAAGCTCTTAATAAATTTCTAGGTGTTGCTAAGTTTAAGGAGTTATTCTTATCAGATAGTAACCTTCGTTTCGCGATACTCACAGAAGACGCAAATGGCTATGGTAAAGCCTTTTTTATAGACCGTCTTAATGAGTTTCTAAAAGAAGACCATCTAATGGCGTTATTTAAAGACTCTAATGCAAAGGCAGGAGAGGATTTAAGATATTTTCTGTTGGGTGATGTAGCTCAACGCATTAAAGATCAGAAAGATTTCGCACATTTGCCAAATAGTGAATCCGACAATGTATTTCCTTCAGAAAATACTTTTCTTGCCAAACGGGCAAGGAAACACGTCAGTCTTTTAAAAACTTTTTTGGAACACCCCTCACGCTCTAAATTGTTCTGCAGTGATGATGATGTAGGTCAACAACTTCGTAATTTACTATTGAATAAAAAGGCTGAAGTGAAAAAAGCGACTGAATTTATTAATGGGGTGCCACTAAATTATAGAATTATTCAGTTAATAACGCTCTTTAGTGTACCCTCTTTTGATAAAATGTTTGTTAGTGATACAAATATAGGTCAACAACTTCGTGGTTTACTATTGAATAATAATCATGCTTATGATGAGATTGAACAATTAAAAAAACTTCTTTTAGAGAAATCCTTTAATGAAATGTTTGTTAGTAATACAAATATAGGTCAACAAATTCGCAACTATCTATCAAGTGATGAACAAGATAAAATCATAGATTATCATAAACTTAGAGATCTTTCTGATCTATTACAAGAATTAAAGCATAACATAATAGATACCAATAAGCTTAGTGAGGAAGATGCAAAAACCTTCTTTATTTTTTTGGGGTATGAGGGGGACGTAACGCGGCTTGATGCTGCGCGGTTATTCTTTTTGCTACTAGATGACTCTCCAAAAGCGGAACTTCTAGAACGCCGCCCTGAAAATCTAGAACTGGTGGAGATGTGTCTTTCAAGTGAAGATGAAATTAAGTCTGAGTTTTTGCGTCAGCTCTCGACACGAGATATGATAGAAATCACCAAGTGTAAAGATAATGGAAATCCTAGTAAAGATCAAATTTGGAGTTGGTTTAAAGGGGCAAGAAATAAGCCTGAGGTAAATACATATATTAACAGACTTATTAAGAGTAAAATTTTAGAAAATGAAAAATTTAGAACTGAAGCGCTGAACGACATAGGGAAATTAAAGCCTGAATATTGTGAGGGTATGGACGATTCATTTGTAGATTCACTATTAAAAGAGCAACCCAAAGAATCTGAGCTTACCAAAGAGGAATATACTAAAGAGTTGGCTGGTCGCTCTGAACTTACCAAAGAGTTGCATAAGCTTGGTCTGTTTGAGACATTTAGAGGGCAACTAAATAAGGCGGAAAAGCAGGCTGATAAGGCATTGGCAATGAATATTGCCACCGATTTATTGGAAGATATCAATAAAAAACGTCTGTTACTTTTACCGCAAGCATCTGAGTTAACTACTTTACATCTCGCTTTATCTAATAAAGATCTCTCAGTTAATGGGCTGATGAAGCTAGATTATTCACTGCTTGAGGCGTTCAATTCCGCAAAAATGAATGATTGTTACAATGACCAACTAATAGGATTTTGTGAAAAACCTACTCAAAAAGAAGGAAAAAAATATTCTAAAACTTATATTAATTTACTAGCACCAGAATGGGAGTGCTTAGGAAAATCAATGGCTAAGGATGGTATTATTACTAAATTACTTATTGCTTATTATGAAAAAGGTGAAGAAAATCCTGAGTTTATAGAGACTTTAAAGGAAATACCAAATGTTCCAGAATTGCATGAACTGCTTAAAATTAAAACACACATAGCAGCAACCACAGGGAGCTTTAAAGAAGAGTCTGCTGATCTACTTAGTGGCTTAGTTGAAATTTTGAAGATTGCAGTTAATAGCAAAGATATTAACGATTCAGAGCTTAAAGCGGCAGTTGCAGGGCTGGACGCAACACAAGGTTTTGAATGCCTTGGAGTGATTGGTAAAATATTCGAAAGTCTTGCTCTACCAGATAGGGATAACACTAAGATGAATAAAGATGATGTATATAAACTAGAATTACTCAACAAAGCAAAAAAGCTTATAAAAGTTGATAAGAGCAAAGAAAAAACTAATAAAAGCAACAAAGAACAAACTGATAAAAAAATTAGACCAGATAATACGCCGCTAACAGATCGTTTCATGAATGAAATAGTGTCTGGAATTTAATTATGATGAGAATGGTTTAGTATAAAGTGATATATTTTCCATAATATACATTATCGGATATTAAGTTGTCTGTGTTTAGCTATCACCTTGATGTTCTCGTGAATCTATGTAGAATGATTTTTAGGATTTGAGTGGAATGGTTGCGCATTTAAATGAGAGTGCTGCCCTTCCTTTGTTTATCTGTTGTCATTATTAAACTCTATTTGGAAATATATTTTATGTCGAAATGGCAGTGGATCTTTAGGCAGTTGGGAAATCGCCTTTGGTTGCGCTCTAGCATGTTTTGTTTGCTTGCAGTTGCAACGGCTCTGTTTGCGCTGGTGGTGAAAGATTATATTCCTGATGGTGTTTCGCGCAAAATTGGTGCTGATGCTGTGGGCAAAATATTGGAAATCATCGCCAATAGTATGCTGGTGGTAACAACCTTCTCGCTCAGCACAATGGTGGCCGCCTTCTCTGCTGCCACTGCCAATGTAACGCCGCGAGCCACGCAGCTGCTGCTGAATGATAGAACCACACAAAATACCCTCTCTATCTTTATAGGCGCATTCTTATTTAGCTTGGTCAGCATTATCGCTCTTAGTATGGGTGTGTATGGTGAAAGCGGTCGTTTAGTGCTATTTGTAGTCACTTTGGTGGTGATTGCGCTGATTGTGGGCGTGTTGCTGCGCTGGATGAGTTATCTTTCTACATTAGGGCGCGTCAAAGAAACCATCGATATGGTAGAGAAAGTTACCTCTCAAGCACTAGCTGAGCGTATTGATAGCCCGTTTTTGGGAGGTGTCGAGCTGAAGAAATATAACCCTAAATCAAGCCATTATCCCGTGCATTTAGGTAAAATAGGCTACATAGAATATATTGATGTTGGGGCGCTATCTAAGTTAGCTGAAGAAGCAAATGCAACATTCTATCTGCAAGATGTTCCGGGGGCATTTAATAATGGGAATGACCCCGTGCTGTATAGTACGGTGCATCTTGATGAAGAAAAAGTGATGGATGTGAGTGGGTTGTTTTCTATCGGTGATTCGCGTTCGTTTGAGCAGGATCCACGCTTTGGGCTTATTGTGTTAAGCGAGATTGCCTCTAGAGCACTTTCACCTGCGGTGAATGATGCGGGCACGGCGATAGATATTCTTGGCACTTCAGCCCGTATTTTAGCGCCTTGGGTTGAGCGAGCTGCACCTGATATTGAGCCCATATATAAGAATATTCATGTACCTTCTCTCAATTTGACGGATTTATTTGAGGATATTTTTATGCCAATCGCGCGTGATGGGGCAAGTAATATGCAGGTTGGAATCTTGATGCAAAAGGCACTACTAAGTCTTTCACAAAAAGGCGACAAAGAGGTGAAAGATGTGGTGGCTAAAATGTCTAAAATTGCGATGGACTATGCAGATAAAAAACTGGTGCTACCAGAGGAAAAAGAGCGCGTTAAATCACTCTCTGTGGAATGTATAAAGCTGGCTAAAAAGTGAAATTACGTTGAAAATCCTCATAAAATGGTTTATTAGCTGCTGATGTCGTTTAAAACTATAAAGTGTATGAGATGAATTTAGAGCAACGAATCACGCGTTTAGAAGAGATGGTAAGCATTCAGCAAGATGAAATGTTGTCTATCAGTAAAGAGTTGTATGCTCAGCATCAGGAAAATCAGCGTTTGAAAGAGCAACTGATAAGGCTGAATCATCGTATGAAAGAAGCATCGCAAGGTGATTTGCATATTCGTCCGATACACGAAGAAACGCCCCCTCCCCATTATTAAAAGCCCGTTATTAAAAGTAGTGAAAGAGTATTATTATGAAATATAAGCACCCAGCCCCTTCATCTTCTGCTGTATGGCTTGGAAAGCGATTAGAGCGCATCCGTACCTTAAAAGGTATTGGTCGAAGGGAAGTTGCAAAACTCTTAAAAGAAACAGAAAAGAAAATTGTGAGCATGGAGCGCGGTGCGTTTATCTCGCTACCTAGGCTTGAATTGCTAGGTGAGTTTTATGGGCAGCCCGTCGATAAAAAAATTATTCGTAAAATTTCCAATGCTCGTAAACTTGAGCAAGAGCATGATACATCATTTGATGAAGAGCTTCGCGCCCTCTATGAAGAGGCGTTTCAGCTTGATGAAGAGGAATAGGCTTGCTTATTCAGTTGGTTTCACGCGAATGCGCGTGCCTTTGAATTTTTTCTTATGAATGGCTTCAATCGCCTTGTTGGCGCTTTCTTCATCTTCCATCTCTAAAAACCCAAAGCCTTTTGATGCGCCGGTCACTTCGTCTTTCACGAGTGTGCAGC
>CAYGTX010000137.1:0-4973 GCA_964352935.1 uncultured Rickettsiales bacterium
GCCCTGCTTTATTCAAGCGCCCAAAAAGTTCTGCCGTCACCCAATTTGCAGCCAATTTTGCATCCACATTTTTGGTGGCGGTTTCAAAATAAACAGTCACTGCTTGCTCGGCTACTAATACACTGGCGTCGTATTGTGAAAGCCCAAGGTCGTTAATGTAACGCTCTTTCTTTTCATCAGGCAACTCAGGCAGGCTTGCTTTAATGTCATCGACAAATTTTTGTGAGATATCGAGAGGCAATAAATCAGGGTCTGGGAAATAGCGATAATCCATTGCATCTTCTTTGCTACGCATGGTGCGTGTTTCACCAGTGGAGGCATCAAATAAGCGAGTTTCTTGATCGATCTTACCGCCAGATTCATACAAATCGACATGGCGGTTTGCTTCAAACTCAATGGCCTTTTGAAGGAAGCGCAGCGAGTTTACATTTTTGATTTCGCAACGTGTGCGCAGCTCTGAGTTGCCTTTTGGACGAACAGAAATATTGGCATCGCAACGCATATTGCCTTTTTCCATATCGCCATCACATGTGCCAAGATAGCGCATAATAGCGCGTAGTTTTTTGACATACTCCACCGCTTCTTCGCTCGAACGCATGTCGGGTTTAGATACAATCTCCATCAACGCCACGCCTGCGCGGTTTAAATCCACAAAGGTATGCGATGGTGATTGATCGTGCATCGATTTACCCGCATCTTGTTCTAGGTGAATGCGCTCTACGCCAATCTCTCTTGTGGTGCCATCTTTCATATCTAGTATCACGATACCTTCACCGACTATTGGATCAGAAAATTGTGAAATTTGATAACCTGATGGTTGATCTGGATAGAAGTAGTTTTTACGGTCAAACACCGAGCGTAAATTAATCTGCGCTTTAATACCAAGTCCCGTTCTGACTGCTTGCTCAATGCAATATTCATTGATCACAGGAAGCATGCCAGGCATGGCAGCATCAACAAGTGATACATTGGAATTTGGTTCGTTACCAAATTCAGTCGCAGCGCCTGAAAACAACTTTGACTTTGAGGTAACTTGGGCGTGGATTTCTAATCCAATCACAATTTCCCAATCGCCTGTATTGCCTTTAATAATTTGTGTCATTTTTATATTCCTTTAATTTTCTTTGCTTCCATGAAGGTTTTTTTACGTTCATATGAAGCCAGCTCAAGAGCTTTTAATGAAGTCAGCTCAAGGCTGCTCGGACTTTTGTCCTCGTTATTTTTGTGGCATGCTTCTTTGTATAGTCTTAACTAGCAATTCCATTTGGTTTACCATCAAACTGCGCTGCTTTTTCAATCGCAGAAGCCACTTGAATGACAGTTTCTTCATCAAATGCTTTACCTAAAATTTGTAAACCTAGCGGCAGACCTTTGCTGTCTTTTCCAGCGGGTACGGAAATGCCCGGAAGACCAGCAAGGCTTGCAGGCACAGTAAACACATCGTTTAAATACATGGTAACTGGATCCATCTTCTCACCCGCAGCAAATGCAGCCGTTGGTGTAGTAGGTGTAAGAATGGCATCTACCTTTTCAAATGCTTGTTTGAAATCATCCGTGATGCGTGTGCGCACTTGGCGAGCTTTGCGATAATATGCATCGTAATAACCAGCAGATAGCACATAAGTACCAATCATGATGCGACGCTTTACTTCAGCTCCAAATCCTTCTGCACGTGTCCATTCATACATTTCATCAATTGAGCATCCTTCTGGTGAAACGCGCTTGCCAAAACGCACGCCATCATAGCGGGCGAGGTTAGAAGATGCCTCAGCGGGTGCAATAATATAGTAAGTTGGCAGTGCATATTTTGTGTGAGGGAGTGAGATATCCACAATCTCAGCGCCTTGTTCTTTAAGCCATGTTTTGCCTTGTTCCCAAATGGCTTCAATCTCTTTCGACATGCCATCAGAGTAATATTCTTTTGGAATGCCAATACGAAGTCCTTTAACCGAAGCGGTAGCAGCTTTTGAAAATTCAGGCACTTCTTTATTAATAGAAGTGGAATCTTTTTTATCGTGACCACAAATGGTTTCTAACATCAAGGCAGCATCTTTCACATTGCGTGCAAATACGCCTGCTTGGTCTAGCGAGCTAGCAAATGCAATCATGCCCCAACGTGAGCAACGTCCATAGGGAGGCTTAATGCCGACTTTTCCACAAAATG
Organism: uncultured Rickettsiales bacterium; assembly: GCA_964352935.1. Lineage (GTDB taxonomy): Bacteria > Pseudomonadota > Alphaproteobacteria > Rickettsiales > CAYGPX01 > CAYGPX01. The sequence goes on from CAYGTX010000137.1 coordinate 2,165, forward strand.
CAGCACGTAGACGGATAGAGCCGCCCGTGTCACTTCCTAATGTTCCCATCGCAAGATTTGCTGAAATGGCAGCAGCAGAACCACCTGATGAACCACCAGGTACTAGGATGCTATCATCGCCATCGCGCTTCCATGGATTTTTTACAGGGCCAAGGCAGCTGTTCAAGTTGCCTGAACCCATGGCGAATTCGTCCATGTTTAATTTGCCAAGTGCTACTGTGCCAGCGTCTTTCAACTTTTGGCTCACCGTAGATTCGTAAGTAGGGGTGAAGCCTTGTAGAATATCAGAACATGCGGTGCTGGTGATGCCTTTGGTGCAGAATAAATCTTTAATCCCAACAGGAATCCCTTCAAGCTTGCCTACTTCACCTTTAGCGCGACGTTCATCCGATGCTTTTGCGGCCTTGAGTGCTAAGTCTGGTGTTTCAACAATATAGGCATTTAAATCGGCATGTTTTGCCATCGCATCTAAATGTGCCTCGGTCAGTTCGACTGAGGTGAACTCTTTCTTTTCTAATCCTTCAAGCGCTGCATGGATAGAAAGTGTGTTTAATTTTGTCATGATATTATCCTTTCCTATTCCACTACCTTTGGTACCATAAAGCAGCCATAATCTGCATCTGGAGCATTGCTGAGAATATCTTGTTGAATATTGCCGTCCGTCACTTTGTCTTCTCTGAGGGGAAGAGGGGTGTTTTCAACACTTGCCATTTCAGGCACATTGGTGGTGTCTACTTCCTGTAACTGTTCTACCCACGTAATGATAGATGAAATTTCTTCCTGTAGATGAGGGACTTCATCATCGGATAAACGGATACGTGCTAATTTAGCAACTTTACGGATATCGGCTTCACTTAAATGCGACATGCTGTTATGTTTCCTTTTGTTATTTAAAATTGCATCCAAGAAATTTTGCTAAATTTCCCATGATGCATAGCTCAAGGCTGGCTTGGTTTTTTAGCCTTGCTAAGGTTTGCCAGAAGCTGAGTATATTCAATCGCAAGAAATTAACAAATTGCACAAGAAAGGCAAGCGCTATTACGATGATTCACGATAGTATCTCTAGTTTTTTTAAAGAACTGCCTAATGGGCGGTTGCTTGGGTTGGATATGGGCACACGCAAGATTGGCATTGCACTAAGCGATGTGAGTCGGATGATTGCCTCGCCTTATAGTGTTTATCAACGCCAAAATATGAATAAAGATATAGGTACATTACGCCGTATTGCGAAAGATGAGAACGTGGTAGCCTTTGTGATTGGCTTGCCAAAAGATACGCAGGGCAACGAAACAGAGAGCTGCCAAATCATCCGAATATTTGCTGAAAAGCTGGTGAAACGTGCTGAGCTTCCCATCTTGTTACAAGATGAGCGGTTCTCGACCGCTGCTGCCACAAGGGCGTTGAAAGAAACAGGTGTCAAACGCAAAAACCGTGATGCGGTGGATGATAAAATGGCGGCTGCTTTTTTGTTGCAGGGTGCGTTGGATAGTCAGTAGGTTCAAGTGAGTTTTTGGTGCTAAGTGCTAAGAGTGGTATAAAGAGTGAGGACGGAAAGGAGTCCGAACATCTTTAGTCTTACGAAGTGCGTTAGGCTAAATTGAAAATTTAGGAAAATATCTTCTCAAATTCCTCCTTCAGCACCACGTCTAAATCTTCCATGGTGACAAACTGCCCAAGTTCGGCAAATGATGTCACGCCATGTTCTGAAATTCCGCAAGGTACAATGCCAGCAAAATGTGAAAGATCTGGCTCTACATTAATAGCGATGCCATGAAACGTCACCCACTTGCGCACGCGAATGCCAAGTGCTGCGATTTTTGATTCTTTGCCGTTGCCCATATTCACCCAGATGCCAACGCGACCTTCTCTTCGCTCACCATGAATGTTAAAGCGCGAGAGAGTGTTGATAATCCACTGTTCAAGATTGCGTACATAAGCGCGGATGTCTTGTGCGTCACGTTGTTTTAGATTGAGCATCGTATAAACAATGCGCTGCCCAGGACCATGATAGGTATATTGCCCACCTCTGCCAGTTTGATAGGTGGGGAAGCGTTCTTTATCGAGTAGGTCGGAGGCGTTCGCGCTTGTGCCTGCGGTATAGAGTGGTGGATGCTCTAAGCACCATACAAGCTCGCCTGCCTTGCCTTCTGCGATGTGCGAAACACGCTCTTCCATGATGTGATGTGCATCATCATAAGATACTAACTCATCGCTATAGCGCCATTCAATCATGGTGGGTTCCGCTTTATAAAACAGGTTTAAAACGGCTGGATTATAAAGGAACTTATACCAGTCACAAGGTAAATGTTGGTCGCTATTTTAAAGACGAAAAGTTAGGAAGTTATGTGGCTTTAGTCAGCTAAAGTCTGTTAGACACATTTAAAAATATAGGAAAATGTTTAAGGAGTGAATAGAATCATTAAAATAACTTGAAAACAACCCTGATTTTGTTTATCAATGCCTCACCTCATACATGATTTCATGTATAGACTTAAAAAGTCTAGTGCGACCGTGGCGGAACTGGTAGACGCGCAGCGTTGAGGTCGCTGTCCGCTTAGGTGGGTGGAAGTTCGAGTCTTCTCGGTCGCACCATTTCCTCTCGTTAATGAGTAAATGATATAATATTTAAGTGAAGCAATATCTTCACATAAGCATTTAAGGAAAAGTTTAGCGATAACTTTTTAATATATTTCAGTAACTCAAGAATCTTCAATCAAGTGAGGTAGCCGATGTCAGACAAACAGACACACGACCACGAGCTTCATCAATCAACGAACGAAGAATCTTACCGATTTTCTCAAAAACAAGA
>CAYGTX010000138.1:0-4960 GCA_964352935.1 uncultured Rickettsiales bacterium
CCTAACCCACCTCCCCCCACTGCCCCCCATCGGAGACCTCCAGCTACGTAGTGAGAAGCGTTGCTGAAGCAATGCGCTTTTGTTGTTTTTTTGCTTCTAAATAAGCCAACGCGCAGGTAAGCAACGTACCACCTAAACAGTAGCCCATCGCATGCACTTGTTTAGCACCCACCGCTTGTTCAATCGCATCTAGTGCCGCCAATGGCCCTTGATGCATATAATCCTCAAACGATTTATCCTGAAGCTTCTTATCAGGGTTCACCCACGAAATCATGAATACGGTGAAGCCTTGATCAACTAACCATTTTGCCAGCGAGTTTTCAGGCGATAAATCTAGAATATAAAATTTATTAATCCATGCTGGCGTAATCAGCACCGGCACTTCATAGGCTTGCTTAGTGGTTGGGCTATATTGAATCAACTGCATCAGCTCGTTTTGATACACCACTTTACCAGCAGTGACCGCGATATTTTCACCCACTTGGAATGCTTTATTATCGGTGGTGCTCACTTGGAACATGCCCTTGCTTTGCTGCATGTCATCCACCAAATTACGGAAGCCTTTCAGCAGGTTTTCACCTTTTTGCTCTAAGGTTTCTTTCACCACTTTAGGGTTAGTCATCGCAAAATTACTTGGCGACACCGCGTCTAAAAATTGCTGCGTGTAGAAATCAAACTTACGGGCAGTTTTTTCGTCAAACCCTTCTAGCTCTTGCACATAACCACGCAAATGCTGGCTTGCCATCAAATAGCTTTGTTTCAAGAAATCGAACACATAATTATCGTTCCATGTCGGGTCTTTAAAACGTTTATCCCGTTTATCCGCCTGATAAAGCGATGGAGTTTCCTCGCCCATGGAGCGCGACACCACATTGCCCCAAATTTTAAGATATTCAGAACCCATTTCCGCCTGTTGACGAATTAACTCTTCAGGGTTTTCTAGCATTTTACTGCTGATATTGAAGAAACTATTGGTAAATTCACGCACCGCAGCTGAATTCATCACTTCTTTTTGCTTATTCAACATCTCTTGATAGGCGACATTATACTCTTCTGCCATTGTCAGCATATTGTGCATTAATTCGCTATCGACTGCATTTTCATTGTCTGATGATTGATTACTCACTAACGATGTCCTCATCTTTATATCCTTGTGCATAGAGTAGCGCATCCAAACCACAAAAATTGATTTGCGCAGCTACTTCGCTTTTTACATTGGGCTTTGCATGACATGCAACCCCTAAACCCGCCGCTTTGAGCATTGGCAAGTCGTTTGCACCATCACCAATGGCCAGCACATCTTCTGCTGTAATGCCAAGTGATGCTGCGGTCTCACGCAAGCTTTTCAACTTGCTTTCTTTATCCAAAATTGGCTCACCCACCTCACCTGTCAGTGCACCATCATTAAAAATCAATGTATTTGCTTCATTGGCATGAAAGCCCGCTTCTTGCGCGATGCGCGATGTAAAGAACGTAAACCCGCCCGAAACCAAACGACAATGCACATCATGCTTTGCCATGGTTTTGACAAGCTTCTTCGCCCCATGCGCGAGTGTAATACGCTCTGCATATACCCCTTCTAGCAACGATTCTTTAAGTCCTTTTAAAAGCATGACGCGCTCTCTGAGCGCTTCTTTAAAATCCAACTCACCATTCATCGCGCGTTCAGTAATACCCGAAACCTTTGCTTTGATGCCAATTGCATCTGCCAGCTCATCAATACATTCTTGATTGATAATGGTAGAATCCATATCCGCAATCAGCATTTTTTTGCGACGATTTTCTTTCGGCTGCACAATAAAATCAACCGGCAGTGCCGCACCTTCTTTATTGACTAGCGACGCGCGAAGCTGTGCGGTCACTTTATCCGCATCCACCCCTTCAAAGAAAATATCACAGGCACGCCCTTCTGATAGCCACGCAATATTATCAATCGCTGCTTTTTCTTTCTCCAGCGCGATAAAACTCTGGTTTACTAACCGCTCATCTAACGGCACAGGATTATTTTCTGAGGTAATAAGTGTAAGAACGTTTTGCATCGCCCCTCGCATTACGTTATTTAACTAAATATGACTAATGACGCACCCATTTATATTCTTGCTGGCCCAACGGCCAGTGGCAAAACGGCGCTGGCAATTCTTATAGCGAGAAAGCAGCCCGTTGTCATCATCAATGCGGATTCTAAGCAGGTTTATCACGAAATTCCGCTGATTACTGCACAGCCAAGCCCAGAAGAACAACAGCAAGCACCGCATGCACTTTATGGTCATATTCCAGCCAGCCGCCATTATAGCGTTGCCAATTGGCTAGAAGATGTCACCAACGCCATCAACCAAGCGCATGCCGAAGACAAAATTCCATTCCTCGTGGGTGGCACAGGCATGTATATTAAAAGCCTTGTATATGGCATGTCTAACGTGCCTGAAACTCTCCCGCAAACGCGCGAAGATGTGAGAAAGCGTTGGCAAGCAAGCGACACACCCACCATGCACGCACATCTTACAAACATTGACCCAATCGCCGCCGAAAAACTCTCACCCAATGATACACAACGTGTATTACGCGCCATTGAAGTGATGGAACAAACAGGAAAATCCATCCGCGAGTGGCAGAACATTCGCACCACACCACCATTCAAACAAGCACAATATAAGATGGCGTTTCTCGATTATCCACGTGAGGAAGTCTATGAAAACTGTAATAGGCGATTTGATAGCATGATGGAAAACGGCGTAGTTGACGAAATAAAAGCCTTTGATGCGCTAGGACTAGATGAAAATCTCCCTGCCATGAAAGCACATGGCGTGCCTGAGTTACGCAGCTATTTAAACGGCACGATGTCTCGCACAGATGCCATCGAACAAGCAACACGCAACACCCGTCACTACATCAAACGGCAATATACGTGGTTTTACCATCAAATGCCTGAGATGATACGCTGCCAAACAAGTGAACAAGCACAGCGGGTTTTTGATTAATGTTTATCGCCCCTGCAAAAGTTTACTCACTTTTACAACAGGCCTAAGCTCTTCGAGCACTAAAGACTCGAGTTTTTCTAAACTCGCCCTTTACCCCTTAACACTAAGCACTTAGCACCTTCAACTCTTTATTGACTAAAACTGCTATTTCCTTTAATATCCCTGCCCTTCTTATATAGTTGCAAGGTAGAGAAAAATGCAGATTTCAGGCGCAGAAGCAGCGATTAAAGCACTTACCGACTTAGGTGTAGATACCATTTTTGGTTATCCAGGTGGTGCGGTATTACCGCTTTATGATGCAATTTTTAAACAAAATAACATCCGCCATATTTTGGTGAGACACGAGCAAGGCGCTGCCCATGCGGCAGAAGGCTATGCACGCTCTACTGGCAAAGTGGGTGTGGTGCTTGTAACTTCAGGCCCTGGCGCCACCAATACTGTGACAGGTCTTGCAGATGCATTGCTCGATAGCGTACCTGTACTTTGCATTACTGGGCAAGTTGCAACACAACTGATCGGAAGTGACGCATTCCAAGAAGCAGACACAGTAGGCATCACACGTCCTGTTACCAAGCATAATTACTTGATTACTGAGGCTGATAGAATTGAATCCACCATCAAAGAAGCTTATCATGTGGCGGCTACGGGTCGTCCTGGGCCTGTTGTGGTTGATCTTCCAAAGAATTTGCAGAACACACAAGTAGATTACAAAAGCATTAAAGCGGTTGAGCGAACCTCATACCGCACTAAAACACAGCTTGATTTAAAAGCGATTGAAAAAGCGGTGGATTTGATGGCAGCTGCAAAGCAGCCCGTATTTTATACTGGCGGCGGCGTGATTAACTCTGGCCCTAAAGCGGCAAAGCTACTGACCGAGTTTGTGAAATTGACAGGTTATCCTATCACCCAAACGTTGATGGGGCTTGGCGCATTTCCTGCGAATGAACCTGAATTTTTAGGCATGCTGGGCATGCACGGCTCATATGAAGCCAATATGTGCATGGCACGTAGCGATGTGATGATTAATATCGGCGCGCGCTATGATGACCGTATCACAGGGCGTTTAGATGCGTTTTCGGTTGATTCTAAGAAAATCCACGTTGATATTGACCCGTCATCTATCAACAAAAACGTGATGGTGGACATTGGCATTGTTGGCGATGTTGAGCAGGTATTGACCGAGATGTTACGCATCTGGAAAGAAAAAGGCTACAAAGCGGATAAGCCAGCACTTGAAAAATGGTGGAAGCAAGTAGCCGAGTGGCGTGGAAAAGATAGCTTTGGTTATAAGCAATCTGGCAAAATTACCAAGCCACAATATGCGCTTGATCGTTTGAATGCGATGACGGAAGCAAGCAACCCATACATCACCACCGATGTGGGGCAGCACCAAATGTGGTCAGCACAATATTTCCACTTTAACAAACCTAATCGCTGGATGACATCAGGCGGACTTGGCACCATGGGTTATGGTTTACCATCTGCTATTGGCGTTCAAATCGCACATCCTGATGAAACGGTGATTTGCGTTAGTGGTGAAGCATCTATTTTGATGAATATCCAAGAAATGTCGACTGCGGTACAATATCGCCTACCTGTAAAATTAGTGATTTTGAATAACCACTATATGGGTATGGTGCGCCAGTGGCAGGAACTTTTCCACGGCAATCGCTACTCTGAAAGCTATATGGATGCCTTGCCTGATTTTGTAGAGCTTGCCAAAGCATTTGGCTGGAAAGGCTTACGCTGTGAAGACCCGAGTAAAGTAGATGAAACCTACAAACAAATGCTTGAAACACCAGGGCCAGTGCTTGTAGATATGCATGTAGACAAAGAAGAAAATGTTTACCCGATGATTCCTGCAGGTGCAGCGCATTATGAAATTGAATTCAAACCGGGTGACAAGATTGCTGTAGATGAATCTGTCGCAAGAATGCAGGTATAACATGACAACACAAGAAAACAGACACGTACTTGCTCTA
>CAYGTX010000139.1:0-4952 GCA_964352935.1 uncultured Rickettsiales bacterium
ATACAGATTTTTGCCTTCTGCCAATAAGCCACTTGAACGAAGTAACTCTTCAACATGCTGATTTCCCTCTTCAGTGAGTGAAGCGGTTTTTGCTTTCTCGTCCACTTCATAATCTTCAGCAATTAATTGAGGAATAATACTGTTTGTTTGCACATAAAGCTCAGAGCTATTTTCAGTAGGACCAGAAATAATAAGCGGAGTTCTTGCCTCGTCAATCAAGATAGAATCCACCTCATCCACAATTGCATAAAAATGATTGCGCTGCACCATTTGTTGCCGTGAGAACTTCATATTATCACGCAAAAAGTCAAAGCCAAATTCATTATTCGTGCCATAGGTGATATCAGAAGCATAAGCCTTTTGACGATCTTCCTCGTTTGAATCATTTGTTACACAACCAACTGTTAAACCCAAGAAACCATAGAGTTTCGCCATCCAAGCACTATCGCGCTTGGCTAAGTAATCGTTCACCGTGACAACATGCACACCCTTGCCTGCAAGGGCGTTTAAATAGGCTGCTAATGTGGCAACGAGGGTTTTACCTTCACCCGTTTTCATTTCCGTAATCATGCCTTTATGCAGCACCATTCCACCAAGTATCTGAACGTCAAAGTGGCGCATTCCCAGCGCTCTAACACCAGCCTCTCTTACCACGGCAAAGGCTTCCACTAAAATATCATCTAAGGATTCGCCTTTTTCAAGGCGTGCTTTAAATTCTGCTGTTTTTGCTTGTAACTGCTCATCTGTCAGTTTTTGAAATTCTGGTTCAATTTCATTGACGGCTTCCACCTGCTTTTGTAACCCCTTAACGATGCGCTCATTAGCAGTTCCAAAGAGTTTTTTAGCAATTGTGGTAAACATAATGTTTCCTTTGATTTCTTTTCAAACGACATTCATAAAATTTCTTATGACATCTATATAGGATGCTTACCCCATAATGTAAAGAAGAGGCAGTAAGCATAATTTGTTAAAATTACACTTACTGCCTCCACTAGAGACAAAGGAAGAGAGAAGTCGGTTTTATGCTTAAATACGGTTTAGTGTTTCAAGCATCTCATCTGCGGTTGTAATTACTTTTGCAGATGCATTATATGCAGTTTGTGTTGGAATCATTCGGGTTAATTCTTCCGCAAGGTCAGTATTTGAACCCTCTAATGCTTCTGGTACAATTGAACCAGCACCACCATTTCCAACTACTTTTAAGTTCGGATCACCAGACCCTTGAGTAGTCGCGTACACACCACCACTAATTTCACGCAGTAAGTTTGCATTTGCTACAAGTACAATCGGGATTTGATAAATCTGCTTTACTTCACCATTGGTAAAGTTAGCACTAATGAATCCTTCTTCGTTGATACTAATGGAAGTAAACTGACCAGCAGATACACCATTTTGTTCAGCAAACTCTACGTTAAAGCTTGAGTTAAACTGACGCACACCATCAGTTAGGCCCGTACCAATATCACCTGCTGTTCCTAAATCAATTGAAACTGTGTTGTCGATAGCACCCACTGCGGCTGTCCATGAAATTTCAAACTCTGAGGCAATCGATCCAGTGATAGAGCGCAAGCTACCATCACCATTAAAGGTAAGTGTTCCGCTAGCTACCAAACCATCATCATTGGTGGTAATCACTTCTGTTTCATCAATTGAGTAGAACTCTACAGCCCATTCATTCACACCTGTTTTTATGTAAGCAAGACGGAAATCATGCCCTGTTCCTAGTGAGTCAAATATCTGAATGTTACGGCTAAATTGCGCATCAACCGCACCACTTGCCATGTTATAATCAGCAGAAGCTGGATCGTAAGATTGATTAATGGTTGCTGATGTTGCTGCATCACCTATGGTTGTTTCTAATCCCAATTCAGTGAAGAAGTCATCTCCGACATCACCAGCTTTTAGACCAAGTGCCGCTAAAAGTTGAGCATTACTTGCCCCACCGATGGTCAACTGGTCATTTCCTGTGGTTGTGCCGTCTGCTAAAGCTATGCTAGCGCCTGCACCTGTTGTGAGAGTGGAGGTAACTGCAAAACCCGATGCATTAATAAGTGTATCTAATTGAGCTAAGGTGTTAAAGCGATCTACTGCGCCACCTGCTGCGGCCACTGCTGTTCCAGCAACCGAGAAGCTACCACCAAACGCTGTAGCTAATGTTCCTGTTGTAAGGCCTGATAAACTATTATCAACCGTTGCCACTGTAATCTGCGCATCGGCATCATTGGTTGATGCTACATACAATCTACCATTCTTGACTTCGGCATTAAAGTTACCACCAACATCGTTATTAATAAGCGTTGCCATTTCTGCTAGCGTATCAAATTGACCAACACCGGTTCCAAATGTAAGCACCACTGAGCCAGTGCCATCATCCAAAGTAATTGTATCTGCTGCACCAATACCCGTTGTCATGGTTGCTGTTGTGCTATCAGCACCAAAAATAGTGTTTGCCGTGCTAATCGCATCGGTAAAACCTATACCACCATACGTAAAGGTATCAGCAGAGCTTCCTGCATCAGTAAGTATAAGTGTTGATGTACCTGGCGTCATTGAGCTTGCCCCAAGCGTAGGGATAATCATCTCCGTTTCTGTTTTATTAAAATTCTCTGGTGTTAGAAGTGAAATCGTTGCTGTGTCAGAATTCTTCGTTACAATTAAATCCTGCAATGGGTCAACTGTAAATATCTCCAATGTTGATGAAGCTGTAGGGTTTCTAACTATCGCAGCAATATCATTCTGCTCATTTACACCTGCTGCAAGTCCTGCCAATGTATTAAAACGATTTGAACCACTTGCAACATTTGTAAAGCCTAATTCACTTGCTAAATTACTGCCATTTACCCCTGCAAATGTAAGTGAGTCATCTGCATCAATTGAGGATACTAAAAGCTTACCATCATCTGTCAATGTTGCATTAAATTCCGATGTAGCATCTATAGCCTGTTGTAATGTGAAGAGGCTATTAAACTCTCCATCAGCAAAACTTGGATTCGTTTGTTCATAAGTAAATGTCACCGCTGAACCACTCGCAGGTGTAATCGTAAACTGGTTACCATCTGCAAGAGTACTACCATCTGCCTGTGTTCCTGTTAAGAAACTAGCTGTGGTACTTGTTACTCCAAATAAACCATTACCCACATTATACGATTGTGAAAAACCACCATAAGTAAAGCTTGTTACAACACTATTGGCCTCAAAGGTTATTTGATCACCAATCTGCATGCCAGTAGCAGGCTCGATAATTTGATCTTGGTTTTTTTCATTATTCACAGCATCTTGCAAGTCAATGGTTGCTGTTGCACCTTGAAAAACGCTTTGTGAAGCATTAAGATTCATCCCCACATCAATAGTCGTGGTTGAAGCCGCTGTACCACTGATTGTATTGATATCCACTATACTTAAACTATCTGTTGACTCTGACGGTGTCGTATCATCTACGTTGCCTGGATCACCCGGTCTTAAGCCATCATTGTTTAATCTCCAAGCAAGTAATGTGTAACCTGCTTCATTGACTAACTCACCACGGTTATTAATCGTATAAGAACCTGCACGTGTGAAGAAGGTTTCACCTGCTTCGTTTTGCACTGCAAAAAATCCTGAGCCTGAAATCGCTAGATCGGTACTTCTTCCAGTACTTTGAACTAAACCTTGCCCATCTATAAATGAACGCTCGTTAGAAGTTACACCACCACCAACACTACCTGCCACGAGTGACGAAAATGTTGTGAGCTTTCGCTTATAACCAATCGTCTCTGCGTTGGAAATGTTGTTCGCAATTGAACTGATGGCGTTACCAGTATTTCTTAGTCCCGATACGGACGATGTAATTGCACCTGCTACCATGATCTTTCTCCTTACTTAACCTTCTGTTACCTTGCATTCATTAAATTTGATTAGAACGAATTGAAAGAATATCTTCCATACTGATTCCAACATTTAATACTTCTACTATTGTCTTGCCAGCCTCAAAACTAACACCAGTTACTGTTCCAGTACCTGTCGTTTTAACATTAGCAATATCACCACTTTTATTTTCAGCACCTACGGTGAGAGAATAGACTCCATCAGGCATTTGATTGCCATTTGCATCTTTTCCATCCCACAAAAATCCATGTTTACCTGCTAGTTTAGATCCTTCTGTTTGCAACACTAGGTTACCTTTATCATCTGTAATAGCGATGGGTGTACCTTGAGAATTTTCATCTAAAATATATGAAAATTGTGCCTTGCCATTTTTAAGCTCAAACTGAGACGAGTCAAACTCAACTGTTTTATCAATATAGCTTGCTGAATCTGTCACTTGGTTTGACTCAAACATGCCAATTAGTTTTTCTAAGTTACTGTTCATATTCACCGCTTGCTCTACCGAAGAAAGGTTAGCAAGAGAGTTTGTGAACTCACTACTTTCCATTGGCTCCAATGGATCTTGGTGCTTTAATTGCGTTACAAACAACGTTAAGAAATCTTGAAAATTACCTGTTAACGTTTCGCGTGCAACTGTACTTTTTGTAGTAGATGTAGCAGCCGCTGCTTGCGTTGCTGAACTTGTAATCGTTGACATAAAAACCTCCTATAGCTGACTAGTTAAATAACTAGATCAACCCCTTTTTCCATACCAAGTTGCATTTGATGCAACGGTATCATCTCTTCTTCTTTGCCTTGAATAAATCCCTGATCACTTCCTACCATTGCAAATGGTGAACTGCCTTGTTTACCTTGCCCACCATCACTATCGCGGAAGGCAAAGTTAAGCTGAGTATTTTGATTTTTTAACGCATCATTAAGCGCATCTTTTAGATTCTGCGCTTCACGTTGCAACAAACTTGCTGTTTCAGATCTTTCTGCGACCATGGTAATTTCCGCACCTTTTGTAGCAGAAATTTTCATGTGCACATCAACTGTTCCCAATTCTTTAGGGTAAAGCTGAATGGTAACTTGTTTATCACCTTTTG
>CAYGTX010000140.1:0-4904 GCA_964352935.1 uncultured Rickettsiales bacterium
GCAAGATACAACAGGCGCAGGTGATTTGTATGCTGCAGGGTTCTTATATGGCTATACGAAAGGTTATAGTCTGCAAGTATCCGGTCAACTTGGTTGTCATGCAGCAAGCGAAGTGATTCAACATATCGGCGCACGTCCGATGATTAAACTTTCAACTTTAATTGAGAAAGTAGCTGCATAAGTAAGCAGTAAGGAGATAAAGACTATGGCAAATGTAGCGGTTATCGGTTCACAATGGGGTGATGAGGGTAAGGGTAAAATTGTTGATTGGCTTTCTGAGCGTGCTGATGTAGTTGTGCGCTTTCAAGGTGGACATAATGCCGGCCATACATTGGTAATTGATGGGGTGGTACATAAGCTGAGCTTACTTCCATCGGGTATTGTTCGTGGTGGCAAAGTATCGGTTATCGGTAATGGTGTGGTGATTGATCCACACGCCTTGCTTAAAGAAATCGCCAGTGTGAGAGCCAATGGTGTAGAAGTTTCTCCAGAGAATTTAGTGATTGCAGAAAATGCGACACTCATTCTAAGCCTCCACCGTCAAATTGATAATATTGCAGAGCTAGGAAGAGGGGCTGCAAAAATTGGTACAACTGGCAGAGGTATTGGCCCTGCATATGAAGATAAAGTTGGACGTCGCGCTATTCGTGTATGCGATCTTTATGATAAGGATGTATTGCAGTCACGTGTAGAGGCGCTGGTGGCGCATCATAATGCAATGCGTCGTGGTTTGGGAGCAGAAGAAGTGCAAACCGAAACTATTATGCAAGAGTTACTTTCTATCGCCGATGAAGTGTTGCCCTATGCGCAACCTGCATGGAAAGTGCTTCACGATTTAAGCGATCAAGGAAAGCGTATTTTATTTGAAGGCGCACAAGGTGTAATGCTTGATGTTGATCATGGTACCTATCCGTTTGTTACCTCGTCTTCTACCGTTGCTGGTCAGGGTTTTTCAGGCTCTGGTCTTGGTGTTGGAAAGATGAACTATGTGCTAGGTATTACCAAGGCCTATACAACTCGTGTGGGAAGTGGTCCGTTTCCTACCGAGCAAGAGAATGAAATTGGTAATCGCCTCGGTGAAAGGGGGCATGAGTTTGGCACAGTAACAGGGCGTAAACGTCGTTGTGGTTGGTTTGATGCGGTGCAGGTGCGTCAGGTATGTCGTATTTCTGGCATGAATGGTATTGCGCTTACAAAATTAGATGTGTTAGATGGGTTTGAGACATTAAAAATTTGTACGGGATATCGTTACCAAGGCAAGATTCTGGATTATCTTCCTTCCTCTATAACGGCTCAGGCCGCTGTAGAACCTATCTATGAAGAGCTTGAAGGATGGAAAGAAACCACTGCCGGAGCAAGAAGCTTTAAGGATTTGCCAGCAGCAGCAGTTAAATATACCAGACGCATTGAAGAGTTGATAGAAACGCCGGTTGCTATTCTTTCTACCAGTCCTGAGCGAGATGATACAATTTTAGTAAGAGATCCGTTTAAAGAGTAATAGTTTATTGCGTTTTTTAACGGTGCATGCCATTCTCTTTCTAAGGTTTGAGTCTGCTAATTAAGGGATGTAAATGGCTGATACACTTGCAGATGAATTACAAGTAGGGGAAAGGGGCGTAACCTCGCCTAGTACTTCTGATGATGACTCATCTTCTGTAAAGGATAGTGCTTCAGAATTTTTTATATTGAAGCGAAAGAATCTTCGTGTTCAAACGTTTTCTCAGAAGGACGTGGTCGACGGGCGTTTTCAGATACAGCCAAAAGAGCAACTCGATAAATTTTCTACACCATTTGCCACGGCTTACCGTGCAATAGATTCAAAAGATAGAGCAAATAATGATATTTATGCGCTGGTGCTAGATAAGCGCTATCCGATAAGGCTAGTCGAAATTAACCAGTTACAAGGTCATTATCAGAAAGGCTTTTGTAATATACTTGCGGCAGGCATGCTTCCTTTGTCATTTCAGCAAGGCCAATCTTATGTCGTCATTATTGAAAAACCCAAAGGAAAACCTCTGGTAGATTTTCTTTCAGAAAAGGGTCCTCAAACAGAGGAGTTTGTAGTCACAAAGGTGATGACACCACTCACTCAAGTGCTAAAATTTCTGCATAAGTACAAGGTGATGCATGGTAATGTAAACTTATATAACGTCTATATTGATGAAACAAGCCAGATATACCTAACAGAGTGCGTCTCACAAATTTGTGGTTTTTCTCAAAAACTGCTTTATGAGTCACTCAATCGTGCTTCTTGTCTTCCTGCTGCCAAAGGAAATAGCGACTTTAGTTCAGATTTCTTTGCATTAGGGGTAATGGCAAATTTACTGCTACTTGGTGGAAATCCTGTTCAGAAGGTCTCTAACGAAGAAATTCTGCAAATGAAGTATACTCAAGGCACCTATTCTATGCTTTCAAGAGGGGTACAACTATCACCACATATGTTGGATATGCTGCGCGGCACCATTAATGAAAAAATCACGGATGTGTGGGATTCTACACAAATGGAGGATTGGTGCAAAGGGCGTAGATTTAACCTTTTACCCCAAACGAGTAGAACAGAAGCAACACGCTCTTTAGAATTCAATGGCCGAAACTATTTAAATCGGAAGCATTTAGCAAATGACCTATTTTTATATTGGGCGGATGCAAAGAAATTTGTCTATTTAGATAGGCTTCATAAATGGGTGGATAGAAGTGTACAGGATTCTGATTTAGCAGACCAATTGATGTCGGTGCAATCGCGCGCAGGGAGACAAAACTATACAGAGGCTTTTGATAGTGCAGATTTATTAGTTGCTGAAACAATTTTGCTGCTTGATCCCGATGGTCCGTTACGCGTAAAAAACTTTTCTTGCGCCTTAGACGGTATAGGAACGCAACTGGCTTATGCCTTTGCGCATGATAAAAAAGAAATTAAACATATTATTTTTTGCATACTAAACTTTGGTGTCATTTTTGAATGGTCTAATATTTCTAAAGTATTAAAAGAAGGGCGTTATCAGGATCATCTCTTTGCACTGCAACGGTGTGCAGATATGATTGGTAAAAAAGGTTATGGTTTTGGGTTGGAGCGAAGCCTATATGAGCTTAATCCTACCGTGTGTTGTCAAAGTAGTTTGGTCTTTGAAGAGGCCATGCTTTCTGTTCCGCATCTGTTACATTATTTGGATGGGAGTACAAATATAAAGGGTGATTTGATTGATAAGCAAATTGCGGCATTTGTTGCAAGTAGGGTTGAATTACCAAGCGCTATTAGGGTTAAATCATTAGAAAAGTTTCCAGATTTAGCAAATCATATTCATATACAAAGTTTAGCACTTTATGCTTTAGCACAGCAGCGCGCTGAGGTAAAAAAACTTTCAGGGTTAGCAGAAAAATTACAAAGCCGTTTAGAAGAAATTATTGAGATATTTCATAGTAAAAATATTCGTGAAGAAATCTATAAAAATATAAAAAATCCAGTAAAACAAGGTTCTCTGGTGCAAATATTAAAAGTGGTTACAAACGCTAATTTTGTATATCGTGATAAAGCTGGTTTTCGTAAAGCAAAAGAAGATTACTTTAATAAAGCACGTCATATTCAAAGCCTCAATAATAAAAAGGCTATTGCAAATATGGGTTATCGTTATGGACTACAACTAGCATTGATGCTTTCATTTCTCGTAGCAACAATGACAACACTGATGCTAATTGTAAGAGTATTCTAGTATGGCAGATGAAGCTAAAAAAGTAGAGACTAGTAATACTCAAACAGTATCAGAAAAAAAATCTACGCCTTCTACTGGAGGAACACAGCTGCTTGGCATTAATGTTGTTGGCAAAATTGTTGGCCTGATAGTTACTATCTGGTTGGTGAGTGCATCCTACTGGGCATTTGGTTTTTTTGTATTAGGAATGCTGCCTGCAATTCTTTCAATGTTTCTCGATAAAGGGGCGGGCAGGTTTGCATCCAAAACGGTGACGGCGTTCAATTTTGTGGGCATAGTTCCATTCTTGTTTGAAATAGCTCAGGCATTTGATCGCTCAGTTGCTGCGCAACGACTCATGCTAGATTTTTGGGTATGGGTGGTGGTGTATGGAACAGCAAGCCTTGGTTGGCTTACTATCTGGCTTTTTCCGCAAGTGACGGTAATTATATTTGCTATGCGGGCGGAAAGTAAAATCAATAAGCTTCAAGAAGAGCAAAAGAAATTGATTGAAGAATGGGGCGAGGAAGTAAAGGAAGCAACAAAATTCAAGAAGAAAAAGCCTGAATAAAAAATAAGCTTATGAGGTTATTTTTAAATCTAGAGTTTAGCTTGGCAATCGCGATAGATAAAACTTATAAGCTGAGGCTGAAGTGCCTATCATATATAGCAACATAAATGCGTATTATTCTGCCAATACATAATGAGTAAAATTATACTCATATCTCCCTAACACTTTAAAAGCCAAGCAGATTGCTTCAATTAGCTGGGATTGCCGCATTATGGCCTCCAACTGCCATCTTCATTGTAGCAACTATTGCTGTAAGTATCCCAGCATGTATTTGAACCTCTTGGTCCACACTTGCGGCTTGTGCCAGGGATATTTGAGCCACAACGAATACCAAAAGTAAACTTCTGTGTGCAATAATAAGAAGCAGAGCAGCCCCTTACACGAGGACAATTTCTTGTACGCGAACCGTTCAAACAACAGTATATATTGCTAGACTTATTACTAGCTGTGCCTAGGTATGCACCAAAGCCATTATCATTATTACACGCACCTTTCTTGCCGGCATTATTATAGCATGTACCTTTATATAAGAATGGTTTGCTAATGGCATTGCAATAGCTTTGCTGATTTGAGTAGCAATTATTGCCATTACGATAGGTTAAATTATTTGGGCAGAAGTTACAGGTATTGTTATAGTAGTTTGTACC
>CAYGTX010000141.1:0-4885 GCA_964352935.1 uncultured Rickettsiales bacterium
TAAGGCATACGAGATAAATATAAACGGAGTAGATAACTCCCATTATAAACCACCACAAGCAGGCAAAAACGAAGCCTAAATATATCCAACCATTGAAAGGAGATAAAAATAATGCCCCAATTTTATCCCAGAAGAATGAATTACCAATTAAGTTAAAGGTAATATTAAAGAAAGCAAATGGGTCGTCCTTGTTTCCACCATCATCAAGCCCCGTTGAACTTAATGTATCAAGTGCAAAATTAAGTGAAAATTGTGAAGTAAATGCTCTAATTAAGTCGAGTGATCCATTAATAAATACATTGAATAAATAGGTGCTGAAGAACTCCCAACTTGAAGGGTGCATAAGTTGTAAAATAACAGCAATACGAAGTATCCTAAAAAAGAAATCAGTTCGTGTATCTTCAATGAAACCAAAAATAAACTGGATTGCATAAAGCACAATGTAAAGTAAGATCATTGCCCGTATGATGTTTACTAATGTTAGAGGCCCGAAGGCACCTTCACCAGTGATTTTTTCAAACATTCTTTGTGCAGCGCCCGGTTTGTCACCTTCTCCAAAGAAAACGCCGCGGATGGGTTTGATAATCATGTTGTAAATGAGTTCAGAAACAATTCCCACATCATTAGCAAGCATATAGGTACCTACAGTTACTTGGTACGAGCCTGCATTATTGTTATATAAGCCGTCTCCATCACCATTACCTTCTTCATCAATTACGCGGAAGTAAAGTGCTCCAGTTGCAGGTGCGACAGGTAAAAGCAAATCTCTTGAAGCATTCCTAGCATCACCCCAAAGGCCTCTGCGTGGACTTAAAAGATTATGCTCAAGGTAGCTATATTTACCAATAGGATTGCCAAAATAATGAGACTCTCCATCAGCGGAAATAATTTTTGCGTCTAGGTAGCGACCCATACTTCCTGTGCAATTATAGCTAATTTCAAAGGTGTATCCGCCTGAATTATCTTCATATGAATTGAAAGTTCTAACTTTACCTAAATGGTGATAGTCTTTGTTTCTCCATGCCCAGCCATCACCTTTAGGGCTAAGTGGTTGCGAGGAAACACTTACTGGAGGCCAGAATGGAAATATACAATTCTCACCTCTACCAAAGTTTTGCTGGATGAAAGGAAAATCACACTTAAAGAGGTGAACGGGATTGGTGGGGCGATTAAAGAAATCATCCGCATAACGTATGTAAAGTTTATTTGGATTTAGCATGTCATTAGAAAACGGAGGGAAATCAAAATATCCACCGCCATTTACGGAATATAACTCAAAAAAGTTATCACGAATATTGGGCTGATATTGATGAGAAATTTTGAAATCTTGGTTATCGATTACTCCATCTTTGTTTGCATCAATAGCGCCTGTATCATTTTCATTCACTGCACCAAACCAATCTGGTGCTGGTGGTTCTGTACCCACATATACAAATAACCCTTTACCACTCGTTGCAGAAAGACTACTTCCGGGGGCATTTGAAAAAAGAGCTTCTAAATCTTGTTGAAGTTGATCGTGAACAGCTATACTTTGCGCCTCTTTTTCCGCGTCAGTTAGATTTTCATCATTGTTGATTAGGTCATATTGCGCGCTTGCTGCATTTGAGAGTGCGGTTGCTTGATTCTCAAGTGCACTGTTTGAGCCTCCTAACTTAGGAAACACGCCATTAGTTTTATTTGTTTTTAAAGACCAACCTCCGTTTGGATATGTGTTAGCATATACTAAAATAGGGGAGTAACTTCCTGTAACCGAAATGGAAACGCCAGTTTCACCTGAGACTTCTATGCCTGTGTCATACCATCCATTTCTAAACTTACTACTGTCTATATTTACTTCTCTATGTTGCCCAGTAAGTTCACCTTCATACATTTCTGCCTTATTCTTAAGGGGATGCTTACCTGTCCAGTTAGTAGAAGAAGGTACGACAACTTGGCTATCTTCTGTACCATTTTCATATGGGCCAAAAGTTTTACTAACACCTTCTGTACAAAGATTGATAATTTGTTCAACCTCAAAGCCAATTTTACTGTCTTTTAGAACGGTAAGGTTTGCAGAAACCCACCCCTCTTCAGGGTTAGCATCCTCGTCTTCAGCGACAGGGCCAACTTGTGCATTTACCATCACTGTTTTTTCTACCCATGCTGGTCCATTAGCGGTTAGCTCGCCAATACAATTTGGATCATTAGGGCTTAAGTCGCATGCACTTAGCATGCAAAGCAATGCAATGAAGCAAGAAACACGATAGCCGCTTCTCTTTTTCAAGAAAAACGCTTTTAAATCAATACTGTTAATCAAATTCAACATATTTACTATATCTTTTTGTGTTACTCGTGTTTCTGGCTATGATTATTTATTAAGTTTCTTTTTTCTTTTTACTTTTTTGCGCTTCTTTTTTTGCCAACAATTCCTTTCTATTGGCAATGCTTTTTTTGGTTCTACTAGAACTTGTAGCAGCACTCTTTATGTCACTAGCTGAATTTTTCGCTGTTTCTCCCATTTGGCCACCCATAGATCCGCCACCTGAACCTGAATCAGATATTGAATCTGCACCACTTATGCGAATAGCAAATTTATACGATAAATCAGGAAGTTTATTCATTGCTGAAGCAATAATTAGAAGCGATATAGCCGCTACTGCATCAACATAAGATCTTGCTAGCACATCACCAGACACTACCCAAGGGGTAAAGTTTGCTAATATACAAAATTTACCACCAAAGATGGGTATACCAAAATCAATTATGCACTCATAGCATATGTCGAAATTAAACATTTGATGTAAAAGACTATAATACATGACGCTAAAGATGCTCATTAATGCAAGTAGCATCACAGGGTTTAGTGCATAAAATAAGATTGCCCTAAGCCATTTATGCGCAAACTTGCGGGTATAATCAAATAGAATAAACCCAAGGAAGATAGGACCCATCCCTATTAACAAACCTAAAAATATCATGGATGTAAGGTAGGTTAATAAAACTCTAAATACGGTTAAGAAGAAATACACGATTGACATTGCAACAGCAAAAACAATTAAGATACTTGTTATGGAGTGCGTAAAGAATGATAATAGTCTCAGCCAATTTGATCCTTCAGTAAGAAAATTTATTATAACACTTAAGAAGCTAAACAGGTTTGTAATATTATCATTTTTACCAACTGAGATTTTATCTCCTAAATCATAAATTTCACCCTGCACGCCTACAAGGCCACCACTTGTGTTACCTAATGCGTTAGGATTGACTGCGGCTATAAACATTGCTGAAATTTCATCAATAGCACCCATTAAGCCTCTAAATAAATAATCATAGAAAAATTCCCAGCTTTCTTCAGAAATAAGTGCAAAGATAATACCCATACGAACTACCAGAGTGATGAGTTCTTCTAATGAGCCACCTTTACCTGCTGCTACAAAGTTAAACCCATATAAAACAATCATGAGCACTAAGCATGCTTGAATTGCGACAAGAAACTTCCCGTTCAACGTTATTGCTTTAAAAAATGTTTCAGGAATCCCGGGGTGAAATTTATCATTATCGTCCGTATAGCCATGAAGAAGAATTTTCACAGGTTCAATTAATTTATTCAGGAAAGTAAAATCTGTATCTTTTGTGCCATAATTTAAACCTACTTGATATTCACCACTGTTATTGTAGTAATAACCATCACCTGTTGCTTGGGTGTTGTTTGTTTCAGTAATATCAACTATTTTATAAAAGATAGTTCCTTTACTTGGAGCTTTACCAATAAATACTTTGTCAGTTGCACTAGTGAACTTATAGGCGGCATCTAAATTGATAAAACTGCCAGTGTTGCTGGCTGCACTTGGTGCCTGATTGCCAATATATGCAATCATTGCACCGCCATTTTCAGCGGAGCAATTGCTAATAATTTTAACTGAATAATTTTGTCGGTTGTCTGAGGCGCTTGCTTCTGTTTGCCACTGCCATTGGCTGTTTTCTTGACCGACTGGTGTAGTAGATTCACCGTAACGCAAATAGACTTGACCTGAAGCGGGGGCATTGTAAAGAGATGTTGTCCCATTATTTGAATTAAACTTAGGCGCATTTGAATCGGTAGATTTTATATAATCAAAAAGTTCAAAAAACCTATCATCTCGACCTTCATATTTTGGATTATCAAATTGGCTTGCTTCCAAGCCGCCATTTGGTTCGCCAATATGAACAAATAAACCTTTTCCAAGTGTAGAAAAACAGGCTAATTCAGTACTTTTCTTGTCTATCCAGCGCCCTGTATTAGCTATTCTAACGGGACGGTCTTCTGGGGCTAGGTTATCAATACCAACTAAACTGAATACACGATCATTGGCATTGGAATCATTGATGTTGGGGTCTTTATAATAAGCATAAGAAGGGTTTAAATCATTTTCGCAATTAGCATCAGGAAACTGAGAGTATTGCCCTAAAACTTCAAGAGTTAAAGGAGCCCCTTGTCTGACAAAAACACCTGTTGGAATCCACTTATGTTGTGTGGATTCATATTCAATAGGTACATTTCCTGCCACTCCTGCTCTTGTGGTACCTTTGCATAACTTAACTTCGCCTCGTGCCTTAATTTGAATGTTTTCATCTTTATCCACGCTAATACCACTAGAGGTCCACGCTTCATTTTGAGCTTGTACAATAGTGATATGGTTTTCTACTAACTGCGCAGTTGATTTTAAGTGACAATCATCAGTTCCACCCATAAAAAACAGTGCGATACCACCAATCACGAAAGACAAGTACAAAAAAATAAGTAGCTTAGTGGTTGTAAATAACCACTTTAGCATCGTAAACATTTGTGTAAAAACTTGTGACATTAAGTACCTTTTGTTAAAAGCATTTTTTATAACTATTTACTTCGTCTTATTTTCCGCCACCC
>CAYGTX010000142.1:0-4851 GCA_964352935.1 uncultured Rickettsiales bacterium
AATTATCGGCACAATCCCGCAATAGCGGGGGTGTTCAGTACACTGCTGACACATGCGAGAGAAGCAAAATTCACCACATTCTGCTAAATTGCCGCCAACTCTCCCCAATCTCTCACTGGCAAAGTTTTCGAGGTGACGGCTCGTATCCAATTGATCTACATAGATGATTTCGTTTCATAAGCCTCAAATATTCTTACTTAGGTTTTTTCAAAAAGAGTAAAAAGCGCTTATCTGAGTGTAATAAGCATTATTAGAACCTACAAGAGTTTGTGTAGAGTTCTTGCTGTGGTTAAAATACGATTTAGATTGTCTATTCTTTAATAATATCTATATTGCAGGTAATTAAATCTAATTACCGTAAAATAGATGAACTCGCATACAAGTATCATGCAAGCGTTTGCAAAGAACTTTAATTTGTTGATAAATGGTAGTAATCGAAAATTCCTTTATCTAGCACTTATCTATGGTATTTCTGTTAGTTTATTAACCCTTGCAGTGCCTATTTCAGTGCAAATGCTTATTAATACAGTTGCCAATATAGCTTCTGAAGAGGCAATTGTAACATTGGCAATTATATTATTCTTTTTATTGTGTATTTCTGGTTTGCTAATTGCATGTCAAAGCTATGCCCTTGAACTTTTCCAGCGGCGTTTTTATGCTAATATGGTTGGACACTTTAGTTTACGAACTATTTTTGCCGATCAGCAGTATTTTCGCTCAATCAATGGAACGGATCTAAGTAACCGCTATTTTGATATTATGCGAGTGCAAACTATTTTGCCCACACTAGTCACTGGGTTTCTTGCAACAATATTGCAAATGTTGGTTGGTATCGTTCTTGTATCATTTTATCACCCTTGGTTGCTGATTTTTAATTTTCTATTTATGCTTTGCTTGTTCTTTATTTGTCGTATTTGGGGATTACGGGCGATGGCAACCGCACTGGATGTATCACTTGCAAAATATAGAACAGCGCGTCATCTAGAAGATTTAGCGCAACTAAATGATTTTTATAAATCTGAAACGAAGAGTAACCAAGCCATTAAAAAAAGCGATACTCTCTCTCAATACTATATTGACACAAGAAAGCATCATTTTAGAAATACCTTTAGTCAACAGATCGCATTATTGTTCTTATACGCAAGCTTTAGTGCTTTATTGCTTGGTTTAGGAGGGATTTTAGTCATTAAAGGTGAGCTTACGTTAGGTCAATTAATTGCAGCAGAGCTAATACTAATAGCTGTTTTTGCATCTGTTTCACGCTTTGGCTACTATCTAAACAAGTTTTATGAGCTAAATGCATCACTCGAAGAAATAGGTATATTATTTGAGGTTCCTACTGAAAATCTTAAGGGCAACAAGCATTTAGATAATAGCCAATTACCAAGCTTAGTATTTGACAACATTAAGTATAGGTTTAAACAGCAGCTATTTAAACTCAACTTAAAAATTGACAATGCCGCCAAAGTTCTTGTCAAGTCATCTAACTCAAGCATCCAGCTTAACATTATAGACTTAGTTAGACGATATACTGCTCCAATACAGGGGCGTGTATTGATTAACGAAGAAGATATACAGGATTACTTGCCCTCAAGTTTACGTAACAAAGTTACCATAATAGATAAACCTAATCTGGCTGAAGGCACAATTATTGAGTATCTTCGTATTCATTCGCCAAATGCCTCCTTAGCTGAAATTAATGATGTCATTGATTGTGTAGAACTTACAGAAACAATTCAAATGCTGAAAGATGGTTTTGATACTCCTATTCTGGCCAATGGTGAACCATTAAGAACTGTTGAAGTGTTACGATTAAAGTTAGCAGGTGCTTTACTTAGTAAACCACAAATACTTATTCTTAATGAATCTTTTGATAGCATTTCACATCATAGGCGTAATAGAATTTTTATGAAGCTATGTAAAATACCTGATATGTTGTTAATTTATTTTTCAAACCATCAAGATTTGAAAATGTTTGATCGTTATTTGTATATTGGCCTGAACAAACATAAATCATTTAAGACAGTTGATGATCTCAGTATTTATGAAGAAAATGCTAAGGAGACTTCGTGATGACAACACCATGTAGTAATCTTAAGCAATTTAGTTCAATGCAAGCTATTAAAGCACCTAAATTATTGAAAACATTTTGCGTAATTGTGGTGACTACAATTATTATAACTACACTTGCACTTATATTCGTGCCTTGGGTGCAAACAGCATATGGAAAAGGGCGTGTTACTGCCCTTAACCCAAACGATAGGCCGCAGCCACTTGATGCGCTGGTTTCTGGCCGCATCAAACAGTGGTTTGTTAATGAAGGTGACTTTGTGAGAGCTGGTGACCCTTTAATTGAGATTGTAGATAATGATGCATTGCTTTTGCAACGCTTAGAAGAAAAGCGCAACTCTCTTAAAAGTAAATTAGAATCGACTAAGAATGCTGCAGCTATAGCAGAAATAGACTTGAAGAGACAGAAGTCGCTACTAAGCGAAGGTCTTAGCTCAAGAAGAACTTATGAACAAGCAAAAATTAAGCTAGACCTCAAGCAAGCTGAAGTATCAAAAGTAGAAACAGAGCTGAATGAGGCGTCTGTTTGGCTAGCTCAACAGGATATGCAGATAATTCGAGCCCCTCGAGATGGGGTGATAATTAATCTGATGTCAGGTGATAATGCTACTTCTATTAGTGCTGGTGACCGTATTGCAACTTTCATTCCTAGCAATATTACTCCAACAGTTGAGCTTTTTTTAAGTGGAATGGATATTGCATTAGTCCAACCAGGGCAAAAAGTAAGGTTACAATTTGAAGGATGGCCAGTAGTTCAGTTTAGTGGGTGGCCTTCAAAGGCGATTGGTACATTTGGAGGAATTGTGCGTCAAGTTGATCCAACTGTTTCAACTAATGGTGAGTTCCGTGTAATTATTGAACCTGATAAAAATGACGAACCATGGCCAGATAATCGCTTTTTACGTTTAGGATCTCATGTCAAAGGTTGGGTATTGCTTGGTACAGTGAGCGTTGGCTATGAACTGTGGAGAAACCTTAATAACTTTCCACCTACATTTTCTCAAAACATGCCAGGTGTATAATGAAGTGGCAAACCTTAATTCTTACCACTACAATATTAACAATGTTTGTTACCTTCACAGCATATGGTTCAACTATCCTTACGCCAGAAATTTTAATGGAAAGCACCCGCAATCATTACCCTCAAATCAAGATGGCGCAGGCAGCTTTAGAATCAAACCTTGCAGAGGTACAGAAGACACAAGGCGCATTTGACTTAAGGTTTGAACAATCACTTTCAAAAAGAATGACAGGGTTTTATGATGGACAACAGGTCGATAATCGAATAGTTCAACCACTTGAAGACTTTAATAGTCAAATTTATGGTGGGTATCGCATATCAGATGGTAGCTTTCCTATATATGAAGATGGGTTATTTACTAATGATGGTGGCGAGTTTCGTGTTGGTGCGCAGGTTTCTCTGCTGCGCGATAGACTAATAGACTTACGTCGTGTGAACCTAAAAAATGCAAATATTAACTCAGAGATTGCTAATCTAGAATTGCTAATAACTAAAATTGATGTTCATCAGCAGGCGTTACAAGCTTACTGGAATTGGGTGGCTTCAGGGCAAGTGTTAATTATATTGGAAGAAATGCAAGAATTATTAGCATCTCGTCAACAGGCACTTGAAAAGAAAATATCTCATGGAAATATAGCAGAAATCTTTCTAACGGAAAGTCAACAATCTATAGCCCAGCTTAAATCTCAGATCCTTACTCAACAACGTATACTCCAACAATCTTCTAACAGGTTGAGCTTATATTACAGAAATGCATCAGGCCAACCTATAACTCCTGATATCTTAGCATTGCCTAAGAGCTTTCCCAAAACAAAGCGTGTAATGAATGAACGACAGCTAGAATTAGCTATTGAAGAACACCCACTGTTAAATCAGCTGCAGCAAAAACTTTTAATTGAAGAACAAAATCAAAAACTTGGAAAGAATCTTCAGCTTCCTAGCGCTAATCTAAAAGTTGAGATATCTGATGATCAAGGCGATGGTAGTTTTACTCGAAGTGAAACAGAGGCTGTAGCAAAACTAGAAATTAGTTTTCCACTTCAACGAAATGAAGGAAAAGGCCTTGAAAGAAAATCTCGTGCTAAAATTGATGAGCTTACTTACCAGATTAGCTTAGAGCAAGATCGTTTTAAACAGCAACTTTCAGATTTACTTGCTGCTCTTAATGCTACATCAGAAATTATAAATACAACCAAAGAAGAGGTTAACTTATCTAAAAAAATGCAAAGTGCTGAACGGCAGCGTTTTGAAAGTGGTGATAGCGACTTCTTTATTCTAAACACTCGAGACCAAGCATTGGCTAACGCCAAAATCAAACATGTTGAGGCGCAGTTTCATTACCATAAAACACTCGTCGACCTTAATGCTCTTACGTTAAATAAACAAGAGCTCATGATTAAAAGTTATTAACCATTACTACTTATTGTGGCAACAGTTTACAGGATATATTATTCCAAGAGTGAAACGGCTACCCTTTAGCGGACAAATCCTGTGGGAGGATTTCACGATTAAAGGATAGCCATTTCATAATGCAGGATAGCACTTAAGTGGATTAATATATAAACACACACTTCGTCACCAGAAAGAACCGTCATTCTGACTGCGAATGCCCACATTCGACTCGTATCTTGGCAGCCATTTCTCTTCTAAAAAAACTTTCAAATTCCTGGTGACCGCCACAATCCCGCAATAGCGGGGGTGTTTAGCGAACTGCTGACTCATGCGAGAGGCGCGAAATGTTGTTGTTTGGGGGTAGTTGG
>CAYGTX010000143.1:0-2058 GCA_964352935.1 uncultured Rickettsiales bacterium
TTCACGCGCTGCGGTGGATGCTGGCTATGCGCCGAATGATTATCAGGTGGGACAAACCGGTAAGATTGTAGCCCCAGAGCTTTACATTGCTATTGGTATTTCCGGTGCAATTCAACATCTTGCAGGTATGAAAGATAGTAAGGTGATTGTGGCTATCAATAAAGATGAGAATGCCCCTATTTTTGAAATTGCAGATTATGGCTTGGTGGCTGATTTATTTGATGCAGTGCCAGAATTTGAAAGTAAAATATAGTATATTAAATTGATGGATAATCTCTTTAAATAGAGTTGGTTATCAGTTACAGTGATTAAGCGCGGTTTACATGCCGCGCTTTTCACATTTAAGGAAGGTTAAGGAAGGTTTTTTTATGTCACAGCACTTAAATATTGCACTAGCGCAGTTAAATATGTCTGTCGGTGATATAAAGGGAAATTGTCAGAAAATGCTAGATGCTGCACGCTCCATGAAGGGTAAAGCAGATTTAGTGGTGTTTCCTGAACTTTCAGTAACAGGCTATCCACCTGATGATTTGATGTTGCGTTCCGCTTTTGTGATTGAAGCGTTAGAAGCTGTAGAGGCGCTTGCAAAAGCGTCGGCCGATTTGCCAGCAATGTTGATTGGTGCGCCGTGGCAAGTGAACGGAAAGCTCTATAATGCGGCTATCTTACTAAGTGGTGGGCAAGTGTTAGATGCTGCACTTAAGAAAGATCTTCCAAACTATGGCGTGTTTGATGAAAAACGTCATTTTGAATCAAACTCAGATCCCCGCCCACTTGATTTTAAAGGTGTGAAATTAGGGGTGATGGTGTGTGAAGATGTGTGGCAAGAAACTGTTGCCACAACGTTGGCGGATAAAGGTGCGAAAATTCTTATCTCCATTAATGCCTCACCTTATGTGGTGGGCAAGCAGCAATTAAGATTGGCACTAGGCAGAAAATGGGCGCATAAAACAGGGCTGCCATTTATTTATGTTAGTCAAGTTTGCGGTCAAGACGAGCTAGTGTTTGATGGTGGCTCTTATGCAATGGGTGAGAGTGGTCAAATTTTGTGTGAATTGCATGATTTTAAAGAACATCTCGAACTTTTGAAATTCACCAAGCAAGACCATTATTGGGTGGGTGCTGAGGGTAAAAGAGTTTCGTTTGCTGATAAATACGAGCAAATGTATTCGGCGCTCAAACTTGGTTTGCACGACTATGTAGAGAAAAACAAGTTTCCCGGTGCTATTATTGGCATGTCTGGCGGGGTTGATTCAGCACTTACGGCTGCGCTTGCAGTAGATGCGATTGGTAAGGAACGCGTTAAATTGGTGATGCTTCCCTCACCTTTTACATCACAAGAAAGCTTAGATGATGCTCGCATATGTGCTGAGAGTTTAGGAGTGGCTGTTGAGACAATTCACATCACCCCAATGATGGAAGCTTATGAGAAGGCTTTAGCGCCACATTTTAAGGGCTATGAACGTGATATTACCGAAGAAAACTTGCAGTCACGCATACGTGCTGGTGTGCTGATGGCGATGAGTAATAAGTTTGGACATATGCTAGTGACAACGGGTAATAAATCAGAAATGGCGATGGGTTATGCCACGCTTTATGGTGATATGTGTGGTGGTTTCAATGCACTTAAAGATATTTATAAAACAGATGTTTATGAGCTTTGTAAATGGCGAAATACGCAAGGTGAAGTGATACCTGAAAATATCCTCACCAAAGCACCAACGGCAGAACTTAGAGAAAATCAACGTGATGATGATTCATTGCCACCTTATGATATTTTAGATGAAATATTGGCGTTGTTGATTGAGGAGCGTTTATCTTCGGATGCCATTATGAATAAAGGCTATGAGGCTGAAATTGTAAAACGTATTGCCAAGCTAGTGAAGCTGGCGGAATATAAACGCAGACAAGCACCTCCTGGAATAAAAATCACACGATTGGCGTTTGGTCGCGATAGACGCTATCCAATTACGAATGGGTTTGATTTTTAGTACGCTTACTGCTAATTTCAGCGCGCTAATAGTGGCGTAAGAGAGATGACTGTTAGATGGTGGTGGG
>CAYGTX010000143.1:2068-4848 GCA_964352935.1 uncultured Rickettsiales bacterium
TAATATAATAGTGAAACATTATGACAAATATTCTAACTCGCTTTGCCCCTTCTCCAACCGGACTTTTACATATTGGAAACGTTAGAACCGCGTTGGTTTGTTACCTTTTAAGTAAATCGCAAGGTGGCGAGTTTATGTTGCGCTTGGATGATACCGACACGGAACGTTCAAAAGAAGAATATGCCGAGCAGATTCAAAAAGACTTAAAATGGCTTGGGTTAAAGTGGGATAAATTTGCACGTCAGTCTGATCGTATGGATCGCTATGAAGAGATTAAGCGTGAGTTAATCAAAGCGGGTAGAATGTATCCGTGCTACGAAACGCAAGAAGAGTTAGAAATTAAGCGTAAAATGCAACTTGGGCGCGGTTTACCACCAGTGTATGATCGTGCCGCTTTAAAGCTAACAGATGAAGCAAAAGCTAAGTTTGAAGCTGAAGGCAGAAGCGCGCATTGGCGTTTTAAATTAGATGAAACCGCAACCATAGCGTGGGATGATCTCATTAAAGGCCCTGTGAAATTTGAAGCAAAAAACATGAGTGACCCTATTTTAATTCGTGAAAATGGCGCTCCAACCTACATGCTGCCTTCTACAGTAGATGACATGGATTTTGAAATTTCGCATGTTGTGCGTGGTGAAGATCATGTGAGCAACACTGCTATCCAGATTCAAATTTTTGAAGCGCTTGGCGCTAAAATACCAACATTTGCGCATCACTCGTTGATTAAAAGCAAAGAAGGAAAGCTTTCAAAGCGCGTGGGTGGTTTTGATGTGGGGGGCTTGAAAGAAGAAGGCATTCAGCCAATGGCTATCACCAGCTTGCTTGCAAGACTTGGTACGTCTGACCCAGTAGAGCTTAGAGATTCGGTAGATGAACTTATCAAGCATTTTGATATCACTCGTTTTTCTAAAGCTGCGGCTAATTATGATATTGAAGATGTGCGTCGTTTAAACACCAAGTTAATTCATGCGATGAGCTTTGAAGAAGCAAAAGAAAAGCTTCCCTCTGGTGTGGATGAACAGTTTTGGTCATCCGTGAAAGGTAATATCACTTCGCTTGATGATGTGCGTGAATGGTGGAGCATTTGCCGCGAGCCACTCAAACCAGAAATTGAAGATGCAGAATTTACAGCACAAGCCTCAGCGTTGTTGCCTGATGGCGAGTGGACGCTAGATACGTGGAATCAGTGGATTGATGCTGTGAAAGCCAAAACAGGTCGTAAAGGTAAGCAATTATTCATGCCGCTTCGTTTGGCACTAACAGCGCGTGCGCATGGCCCAGAACTGCAATATATATTGCCACTTATCGGGCGCGAGAAAGCGGAAGCAAGGCTTGCAGGTAAAGCAGCGTAAAGGTCTATGAAACTTCAAAACACACTTACGAAAAAGAAAGAAGAATTCATCCCTATAGATGAAAAAAATGTGCGCATGTATGTGTGTGGTCCTACGGTTTATGATAGGGCGCATATTGGCAATGCCCGTGCAGTGGTGGTGTTTGATGTGCTATTTCGTGTGTTGCAGCAGCAATATGGAGTGGAGCACGTCACCTATGCACGCAATATCACTGATGTGGATGATAAGATTAATCTAAGAGCTAAAGAGTCTGCTCTAAGCATTTCTGAAATAACCGAAAAAACAATTCAACAATTCTCTGATGATATGGGTGCGCTGGGGTGTTTTCCACCTAATATTGAGCCACGTGCGACAGAGCATATTGATGAAATGCAGACGATGATTGCCCAGTTGATTGAAAATGGTCATGCCTATGAGGCAGAGGGGCACGTGCTTTTCAATGTGGCGAGTGATCCTGATTATGGACATCTTTCGCGCCGCTCGCGTGATGAGATGATTGCGGGTGCGCGGGTGGAAATTGCGCCTTATAAAAAGAATCCTGCTGATTTTGTGCTGTGGAAGCCATCTGATGCAGAAAAAGGTGAGCCCGGTTGGGAAAGCCCATGGGGATTTGGTCGCCCAGGTTGGCATATTGAATGTTCAGCCATGAGCACTGAATATCTTGGGAATACATTTGATATTCATGGTGGCGGTGCTGATTTGCAATTTCCTCACCACGAAAACGAGATTGCACAAAGTAACTGCGCTAATAAGGGTGGTAAATTTGCAAAATACTGGGTGCATAATGGCTTTCTGACTGTAGAAGGTGAGAAAATGAGCAAAAGCCTTGGTAATTTTATCACGGTGCATGATTTGTTAGAGCAAGGCGTAAAAGGTGAAGTGATTCGCTTAGCGTTACTATCTACGCATTATCGTAAGCCGTTGGACTGGTCTGAGAAAGGTTTGCAAGATGCGACTAAAATGTTGGATTTTATCTATAGTGCCTTTATAGAAGAAAATGCTAATGATGTTCATCACTACACTGAAAATCATGCCAAAGAAGTTCTATTCTCTAGCTTTATTAATTTTCTGCATGACGATTTAAATACCCCTGCTGCTATTATGCAATTAAGACAGCTAGCAATAATGGCTTTGGGTACATCTGGTAAAATAAGAAAGGAAGCACTCGCGCAACTAAGGCAAGCTGGTGATATTCTTGGGCTTCTCCAACACTCTCCAGAAGAATGGTTCGAAAAGGAAGAAGTTGCTGGTGATACAAAAGATAAAATCGAAGCTCTCATCACTGCTCGTCTCGAAGCTAAACAAGCTAAAAACTGGGCGGAAGCCGACCGTATTCGTGATGAACTCACGGCGATGGGCATTACACTCAAAGATAATAAAGACGGCACTACTAGCTGGGAATAGCGTCGACGCGTGGAGGGTGCCGGG
>CAYGTX010000144.1:0-4793 GCA_964352935.1 uncultured Rickettsiales bacterium
ACGCACTAAAACAAATTGAATCTTAAAAACTGCGACTAAATCAACCTTACTTTACATATCAACTGGAGACTATCAATGAAGAAACTTTTATTAACTGCTGCACTAACAACAAGCCTTGCAACCTTATCTAGCGTTGCAATGGCTGAGGCTATTTCGAAAAAAGAAGTGATACAAGCACAAAAAGAATGGGCAAATGGTATCGTTGAAATTAGTAAAGTTTTCATCGATGAAGGAAACTTTAAAGAACGAGCTACAAAGCATATTAACGACTTATACGCTTATGAAAGTGGAACGGTTCTCTTCAAGCCAACATTAGCATCTGACGATCAATTCCGTGAAACGTTTGATCAAGCCCTTTCCTACTTTGTTGGTGGAAAGATAAAAGAGGATAAAGGCTTCGCTATTAAGCCATGGTCAAAAGTACGATTTGGTGAACAAGAAATCATTACAGATAGCGACTCAGCGATTGCTATGGGTAATTACTATTTTACACCTCATGGCGAAAAGAAAGAAGTAAAGGTTGAGTTCACTTTTGGCTATATAAAAGATGAAAATGGCGATGTGCGCATCAACGTTCACCACTCGTCTCTTCCACACAAGAACTAAACCCAATAAAAATATGGTACTGACATGTTAAGGAAAACATTACTATCGACAGGCATCGTGCTTGCTGCTCTTTCAAGCCCAGCTTATTCGGGACAAAACGATAACCCATGGCACGGATTTAGATCAGACTCGCTCTTTGATTTTACCGACAAAGAAAGATGGATTGTAAGAGCAAGAGCCTTGTGGGTTGAACCCGATGAAGGCGCCAATATTAGCCAGATAGGTGGAAATGTAGATATCAACGAACAATATGTTCCTGAGGTAGATTTCACCTATTTCTTCACAAACAATATTGCTGCAGAGCTTATTCTAGCAACCACACCACATGATGTTACCGCTATCAACACATCATCTGGGCAGGTTGACTTAGGCTCAGTCTGGCTACTACCGCCAACATTAACGCTACAATATCACTTCTTGCCTCATAGCGACAGCTTCCGTCCATATGTTGGTGCAGGAGTGAACTATACTCACTTTTATAACGAAGATGAGGGTGCTGTTAATAGCATCGATTATGATGATAGTTTTGGCTACGCACTTCAAGCTGGCTTTGATTATGGCTTAGATGA
The DNA here is from genome assembly GCA_964352935.1 of uncultured Rickettsiales bacterium. Lineage (GTDB taxonomy): Bacteria > Pseudomonadota > Alphaproteobacteria > Rickettsiales > CAYGPX01 > CAYGPX01. Next base: position 1,176 of record CAYGTX010000144.1, read on the forward strand.
AAATTGGGCGATGAATTTCGACTTAAAGAAAGTCATGATCAATACAGATGTCACCATCAATACTGGCACAAGTAACATTAGTGCTGATGTTGATATTGATCCATGGATCTTTGGCGTAGGTGCATCCTATCGATTCTAAACAATATTAATTTGTTACAAGGATAACTCAAATGAATGAGCAACAAAGTGAAACAGAAAGCTCAGCCGACGAACCTAATGACTTACAAAAATCTGATTCAATTTACTTGGATGAGAATAAAAAGAACTATGATTTCAAAGTAAATAAGTTATTTAATGAAGGCTGCCCAATATAAATAGTTTACTAAGCGTTAGCGGAACAGGTGTTCTACCTGTTCCGCTTTTTTTTTGCCTAAAGTAATTATGTTATATACGCGCTTTATATGAAAAAAGGCACATGGCAGCATAGCCAAAATATGCGCCTAAATGTTAAAATATATTTATATCACTTAAGGGAGAAGGAGGCAGGAAAATTCTACTCTCTCACATATCTTAGAAATTAAAACCTATACAATCCCACTCTTTCTTGCCTCCTTATTAATACCTAATAGTGTATAGGAGGCAAAGGAATGAGTAAGACCGCTAAAGAATTTATGATTTGGTACTATCTAAATAAAGTACCCAGTGACGAGTGTATCTTAACACTTGCTGAAGAGTTTTTGCATGATAACTATTTAGCGCCAAATGAGCTAAAGAACAACTATGGAGAGCTAAACCAAGAACCTGCATATTTAACTCAAATCATGCTTCCGTCAAACATGCCATTAACCGAGATATTAAAGTAAATATTAAAGGAGACTAAGAATGAGTAAAATCAGCCTTACAGCACTAATGAAAGAACTTAAAATGTATCAAGCTTCTATTGAAATTTACAAAAAACGATTATGGGTTAAAAAGAATAGAACGCATAATCCTCAAGAAAAGAAGATAACGACACTGATTAAAAAAATAGATGTACTAAAGAACTCATTAATTTTATGTACAAAACGTCTGGCTAATAAGAGCTCTGATAAGTACAATGATGACCTAAAGATTTTCAAACGCTCAAGCAAGAAGATTAAATATAATTTCCAGCAGCTTGATAAAATGTTTGTTTCAATAGAAGAGCGTTAGAAATATATAAAGCGGAACTATATGGTAGCAATAAATAAGGATGTATGTGTTGGAGTATGTCTAAATGATTACTCAGATAACCAATCTTTAATGAAAGAAGCGCAATATCTTATAACGAAAGAAAACTGCCCTTGGCTTGTCATTTATATTGAAGATGACCATGCCCAAAAGAAAGATGCTATCAAGCAACAACGCATCGAAATGGCGCTTGAAAAAGCAAGAGAGCTTGGCGCACAAATAGTGAGGTTTAATTCAAACAATATAGTCGACGATATTATATCAACCGCCGAAACCTACAACGTTACGCATTTAATTATAGGTCGAAGAAAACGTGGTCATATAAATGGCTTATTCTTCCCCACACTATCATCCAAGATTCTTAGAAGAAATGTCTCTTTCGAGGTAAAAGTAATTACCATAGAATCTGATGTTCGTTATTCACTCATTGAGTTGATAAGGAAAAACTGGGGAAGCTATTTCTTTTGCTCTGCTCTGATTATTGCGCTTACTGTTATCATTGATATTTTTCAGGAATCCTTGCCTGAATATAAATTCAATGCGAGTATTTACAATGTATCGATGGTATATTTACTCGTCATAGTTTTTTCTGCATTAAAGTTCGGTTCAGGGCCCGCCTTCTTAGCTGCTATTTTAAGTTTTGGCTTTTATAACTATTTCTTTATCGCTCCTTTCTACGACTTTCAACTAAACACAATTAGTGATGCATTAAATTTCTTACTATTTTTAAGTGCGTCTTTTATTTCATTGACCATCGCAAGCTCATATAAGAAAAACATGATACGCTTAAAAGAGCGTGAACAGTCGGCTAGTGCTATGCACCATTTGTCTCGCGACATTGCAGGCATTGCACAACGCGACGAACTTATTACCACCATTGGTAATCATTTATTTCACATTCTAGATAGGCATATTTCCATCTTTCTTATGGAAGAAAAAGACCTAAACCTTGTTTTCTCACACCCCGAAAGACCTATTAGAGCGGTTGCCAGAAGAGCACAAACAACATTCCGGAAGCAAGAAAAGCTCCGATTCTCTGAATGGACATTATTTCCTATTTCTTCCATTAAAAAAAGCCTTGGTGTTCTTGCAATAAGAGGCGAGTCAAACGGCGTGAGTGATAATTTAATAACATCACTTTGTTATCAAATAGCACTATCAGTAGAGCGAATAGATTTACTTAGAAACTCAGAAGACATTAAATTAGTTGCTCAAAAAGAGTCATTGAGAAACTCTTTACTATCATCAATCTCACATGACCTAAAAACACCCTTAGTCACTATTATCGGCTCGCTATCATCCATTAGGCACATGGATAAGTCTTTATCACATGAGGCAAGGCAAGAGCTTATCAAAGGCGCCATCACTGAAGCTGAGCGCTTAAACCAGTCTATTAGCAACATTCTTGAAATAACTAAAATTGAATCTGGAGGCTTAAAGCTTAAGCGCGAATGGGTTAATGCAATGTCGATGTGGAGTGATGTTGTAGAACATTTCGCAATGAAGTTAGAAGAACGCACTATTAGCATTAAGAATAATAACAAACATATTTCTATTTTTGTTGATCCCATTCTTTTTGCTAAAGTATTTCAAAATTTGATTGAAAATATTTGCAAATATACACCACCAGATTCAACGGTCTCTTTTGAAGTGTCTACTAAAGGAGATTCGGTTTTTCTTCGCATTTCCGATAATGGTAAAGGCATTCCAAGCGAAGAGAGAAAAAAGTTGTTTGGTAAATTCACAAGGTCAGAAAAGTTAGACAGTCAAGTAGCTGGCACAGGTTTAGGGCTAGCAATATGTAAAGCAATTGTTGAGTTACATCATGGCTCTATTGAGCTTGAAAACATCAAGAAGGCTTCTGGCCTATCTGTAGTCATTAGCTTAAAAGAATTTCAACGAACAAAAAGTGAGAAAGTCAGTGAAGAAAATTAAATCTGTCATTCTAATTATTGATGATGAGAAGCAAATTCGTAAGTTCTTAAACATCACCCTATCGAGTGCTGATTTTAAAGTTGAAGAAGCTGAGAATGGTGAAATGGGTGTGCGCATGGCAGCATCTATTAAACCAGACCTCATCATTTGCGACCTTGGCCTACCCGATATAGACGGCACTGATGTTATCAGAAAAATACGTGAGTGGTCTAAAGCCCCTATCATTGTCATATCTGTACGATCTGAAAGTTCAGACATTGTTAATGCATTAGACCTCGGCGCAGATGACTATCTTGTTAAACCTTTTGATACGCAAATTCTTATGGCTCGGATTCGAGCTAATATTAGAAAAACCATTCGCGAAACCGTTGGAGATTCTATTCTAAAAGTAGGCTCTATTACGATGGACATTGTTAAGCATGAAGTGCAGGTAAACAATAAAGTAATCAGTCTTTCACCTAAAGAATATAAACTTCTAAAATATTTGATGACGCACTCAGGAAAAATGATTATGCACAATCAATTATTAACGGA
>CAYGTX010000145.1:0-4777 GCA_964352935.1 uncultured Rickettsiales bacterium
CAACAGTAGCATTTAAATCATCAGCCACCGTAAAAATATCACCAACATTCAGTTTACGGGCAGGTTTTGCAAAGGCCTTCCAACAACTAGTACTAATATTCTTATGGAGTGTCACTTCCACTTTAACATCACCACGTTTACCTTTTAGTCTGCTTGGCAATACTCGTGTATTGTTATAAACTAACACATCGCCTTCTTTAAAGAAGTCTGGAAGGTTATAAACATGATTATCAGAACATTGTTTTCCATCAACAACCAACAGCCTAGCTGAATCACGAGGTGTAACAGGATGTTGCGCAATTAACGATTGTGGGAGATCAAAAGCAAAATCAGAAACTTTCACTGAGAGCATCTTAAATGTAAGGTTGAAACAAAAAAGAGCAGAGCATAGCGCCCTGCTCTTTCAACATAAAGAATTTATTGCTTAGGCAGCTTCGTCTTTTACGTCAGCAGCCACTTTTACGCTAACAATGCTATCAGGATCATCTACTTGACCATTATTAAACTGACCACCTTTCTTGATATTATCCACCAACTCCATACCTTCAGTCACACGGCCAAAAACAGTATATTGGTTATCAAGGAAGTTTGAATCTTCAAATACAATGAAGAACTGGCTGTTTGCACTGTTTGGATCTTGAGCACGCGCCATAGATACTGCACCACGTGTATGTGGCTCATCGTTAAATTCAGCTTTTAGATCTGGATAGTCTGATCCACCCATACCCGTGCTAGTAGGATCACCCGTTTGTGCCATAAAACCATCAATTACACGGTGAAATACCACACCATCATAAAAACCTTCACGCACTAATTTTTTAATACGTTCAACATGTTTTGGAGCTTTTTCAGGTAAAAGCTCAATCACAACACGTCCATCTTTTAATTCCAAATAAAGTGTATTTTCCAAATCTGCTGCTCCTGCTGTTAATGTAAAAAATAAACTAAACCACATTGTGGCCAATATACGTACAATTTTCATAACCTACCTGCTTTGAATGAAATAAAAAGGCACAGCAATTATACATGCTGCGCCTTTAATATTTCAAGTGAATTCGCTAAAATCTAAGTGATTTAAGCAGCTTCTTCTTCGTCAGCAACTTGTACTGGACCAGAATCAGCGCCCTTAGCATTCACATCGCGATCAACAAGTTCAATCACAGCCATAGGCGCCATATCACCATAACGGAAGCCCGCTTTGATGATGCGTATATATCCACCTTGACGTGATGCATAACGAGTTGCAATCGCATCAAATAATTTTTGGGTAACTTTATCTTCAAAAAGATAAGACGCAGCCTGACGACGTGCATGTAAATCACCACGCTTACCTAGTGTTATCAATTTCTCTACGATAGGACGTAGATCTTTTGCTTTAGGTAAAGTTGTTTTAATTTGCTCATGCTTAAGCAATGCTACTGCAAGATTTCTGAACAACGCCTTTCTATGGGTGCTGGTTCTACCTAATTTGCGGCCTCTAATTCCGTGACGCATGACACTACCTTTATATTATACTTTATAATTCAGTTATAAAGTAACCATCCAAGCTATACTCACAGGATAGCTACTGATTACAATCAATATGGATCTTCAAATCTCTTTGCTAGATCTTCAATATTTTCTGGCGGCCAACCTTCGATTTGCATACCAAAACGTAAGCCCATATTTGCCAATACTTCTTTAATTTCGTTCAAAGATTTACGACCAAAGTTTGGTGTACGAAGCATTTCAGCTTCAGACTTTTGAACCAAATCACCGATGTAAACAACATTATCGTTTTTCAAGCAATTTTGTGAACGAACAGATAGTTCAAGTTCATCCACTTTACGAAGAAGGTTGCGGTCAAACGATAATTGCTCTTCTTCTTCCTGTTGAACTTCTTCCACTTCTTCAAAACTAATGAAGAGTTGAAGTTGATCTTGAAGAATACGAGCAGCAAAACCAACTGCTGTTTCAGGATCAATCGTACCATCAGTTACAATATCAAGTTCAAGCTTATCATAGTCAGTAACCTGACCTACGCGGCTATCTTCAATTTTGTAAGTAACTTTAGTAATTGGGCTGTAAAGTGCATCAATCGGAATGTAACCAATTGGAGCATCAGCTGGGCGATTCTGCGCAGCAGGAACATAACCTTTGCCAGTACTTACAAAAAATTCAGCTTTCAAACGAGCACCTTTGCTTAAGGTACAGATAACTAAGTCTTTGTTTAGAATTTCAACATCTGAATTTGCTTCAAGCATACCGGCGGTAACTTCACAAGGACCTTCAATATCGACATTGATACGTTTACGTTCAGCACCTTCTAGCTTTACTACAACCGCTTTAAGGTTAAGTACGATATCCGTAACATCTTCACGAACACCTTCAAGAGATGAAAACTCATGCACAACACCTTCAGCTTTCATGCCCACAATTGCAGCACCTTGAAGAGATGATAGCAATACGCGACGTAATGCATTACCAAGAGTTAGGCCAAAACCTCGCTCTAGTGGTTCAACAATAATATTTGCTTTGCGGCTTTGATCACCTTTTGCTTCGATCTGAATCTTAGAAGGCTTAATCAGTTCTTGCCAATTTTTTTGAATCACGGCCAGACCTCTTTATGTAAAGTTGTTTGTTGCTAATGAAAGCTTACGCGTCTTCTGTCTAAATTATACGCGACGACGTTTCTTAGGACGGCAACCATTATGTGGCACACCCGTTGTATCTGTAATAGCCGTCACTACAAGACCACATGATTGCATCGCACGCAGTGCAGACTCACGACCAGAACCAGGACCTTTAACTGTCACTGACACTGTTTTCAAACCATGATCCATTGCTTTTTTCACTGCAGATTCAGCGGTAACTTGTGCTGCATAAGGCGTTGCTTTTCTTGAGCCTTTGAAGCCATGCACCCCTGAAGATGACCAAGAAATAACATTACCCTGCATATCTGTAATAGTAATAATGCAGTTATTAAAGGTGGCAGCTACGTGAGCTATACCTACTGCTACATTTTTCCGTTCGCGACGACGAATGCGAGATGCGTCTTTTGATTTTGACATCTTACTCTATCCTGATTTATTTCTTCTTACCGGCAATAGCAACTGCTTTACCCTTACGTGTACGTGCATTTGTGTGCGTACGTTGGCCACGAACTGGTAACCTACGACGATGACGTAAACCGCGATACGTGCCAAGATCCATCAATGTTTTCACATTCATAGACACTTCACGACGAAGGTCACCTTCTACGATGTAATCTTCATCAATCGCTTCACGAATTTTAATTAACTCAGCCTCACTTAGCTTGTGCACACGCACAGAGCCATCAACACCCGTCTTCGCTAAAATAGCTTTCGAACGAGCAGGACCAATACCAAATATATAAGTAAGCGCTACATCTGTGCGCTTCTCTGAAGGAATATTTACACCGGCTATACGTGCCACAGGTTACCCCAAATCTAATTCAAGTTACAATTTATCCACCCACAAGGGAGGAGGTATAATAGGAATATCGCAATAGAAGTCAATCTTTTTATTAAAAAACTTATTTATCGCAAATAGTTTGGCTTACATTAGCCCACTCAGCTAGTTAACTAGCCTAAAATAGCATACATACTATCTGTTACTTTATTGATAGATTGCATACCATCAACTGACTTTAGCAACCCTTGCTCTTTATAATAAGGTATAAGTGGCGCGGTTTGCTCATGATAAGCTTTCAATCGAGCAGTTACCGTCTCAACATTATCGTCTGCACGGCGATTAAATTCACTACCACCACATTTATCACAGACACCATCTTGCTCAGGCTGCTTGAACTCATCGTGGTAACCCTCACCACAACCAGCGCATGTATAACGTCCTGACACACGCTTAGCAAGCACTGTATCATCCACTTGCATTTCAATAACAGCATTTAATGTTTGTTGTTCTTCTGTTAACATCACATCAAGTGCTTCAGCTTGTGCAACCGTTCTTGGAAAGCCATCAAGGATAAAACCATTCTGACAATCAGACTGTTTAATACGATCACGAATCATCGCAACGATAATTTCATCTGATACTAAACCACCCTGCTCCATCACCGCTTTGGCTTTTTTACCAACGTCTGTTCCATCCGCTACAGCTGCGCGCAACATATCTCCCGTTGAAAGCTGTACAATATTGTATTTTTCTTGGATCAAGAGTGCTTGCGTACCTTTACCTGCACCTGGAGGGCCTAATAATATCAATCTCATCGTCTTCTGCCTTTGAGTTTAGACTTTTTAATCAATCCTTCATATTGGTGCGCAAATAAATGTGTTTGTATCTGCACCATAGTATCCATCACCACATTTACCACAATCAGCAAGCTGGTACCACCAAGGTAAAACGGTATCGCATATTGCGAGATAAGAATCTCTGGAATCGTACAAATAATAGCAATATATGCAGCACCCAGAGCGGTTAAACGCGTTAAAACGTAATCAAAATACTCCGCTGTATTCTTACCAGGACGACGACCTGGTACAAAGCCACCATGCTTACGTAGATTATCTGCAGTGTCTTGTGGATTAAACACCACAGACGTATAGAAAAAACAGAAGAAAACAATCATTGCCACATAAAGTGCAATATAAAGTGGCTGCCCATGCGCTAAATGACGCGCTAAAAACTCAACAAAAGAGCCGCCATCACCACCTGCATTAAAGCCCGCCATCGTTGCAGGGAACAATAAAATTGAACTTGCAAAGATTGGAGGAATTACACCCGCAGTGTTAAGCTTTAAAGGAATATGAGACGACTC
>CAYGTX010000146.1:0-4765 GCA_964352935.1 uncultured Rickettsiales bacterium
GCCTATGATTTCAGTCAATTGCGCTGCAATACCTGAGAACCTCTTGGAGTCAGAGTTATTTGGCCATGAAAAGGGTGCTTTTACAGGTGCTGTAGCAAGGCGTATTGGTAAGTTTGAAGAAGCCGATGGCGGCACACTACTATTAGATGAAATTAGTGAAATGGATTTAAAGCTTCAAGCTAAGCTTTTGCGTGCCATACAAGAACGTGAAATAGACCGCGTAGGTGGCTCTTCGCCCGTTAAAATAAATATTCGTATTTTAGCAACCTCCAACCGTGATTTACATGAAGAAGTTAAGGCTGGAAAATTCCGTCAGGATTTGTTCTATCGCCTGAACGTAATCCATATTCAGCTACCTCCTCTTCGCAAGCGCGGTGAAGATATTCTTTCTCTGGCTAAGTTTTTTAATGAAAAGTACACTAAACTTAACGGTGTAGATGCGAGAGCTTTCTCAAAACAAGCGCTCTCTAAATTACAAAGCTATAAATGGCCAGGTAATGTACGTGAATTAGAAAATATTGTTCACCGTGCAGTGCTGCTTGCAAGTGGTAATGAAATTGGTGAGGAAGCAATTATCCTCAACGACAATGAATCAAACAACAACACAGCACATAACGCGGGTAATGGCACTTTGGTTGGAAAGACCATTGAATCGATGGAAAAAGAGCTCATTATTAACACATTAGATCACTGCCTTGGCAATCGCACCCACGCAGCAAACATTCTCGGCATTTCTATTCGAACATTAAGAAATAAGCTAAATATTTATAACGCTGAAACAAGCTAGTACTCTTAAGAGATTAAGAGTCATTTTTCTTCTTTTGGCCAACGGTTGTGCACCCAGAACCATTGATCAGGATGTTGCCTTACCCAATCTTCAATCATATCATTAATCTGGCACATAAAGTCATAGCTATCCTGCTTATCATCACCCGTTTGCTTAGCAACAAGTGGCTTATGGATAATAACTTTAAAACTAACGTCATTTTTACGAATAATTTGTGCAGGAATTACTGGACACTGAAACCTTCTAGCAAGATTTACAACAGCAGATGCCGTCATCGCATCACGGCCAAAGAAGGGGACAGCAATGCCATCATTCATTTTCTGATCTAACAACATGCCTACAGGTTGCCCTTCTTTTAAACAACGCATAATATCACGAGCCCCTGCTTTACCCTTAGCAATAGACTCAGATTGATATGACCGACGAACATATTTTACCAGCTTCTCAACCAATGGGTTATTAGAAGGACGGTAAACCAAAGCTAATGGCGTTCCAAAAATAGCAGCTGTTTTAGGTGCAAGCTCCCAGTTTGCCAAATGCGCAGAAAAGAAAATTGCGGGCTTTCCTTTTACTAAATGCTCACTCAGAATCTCTTCATGCTCCACTTCCACATATTGCTTGAACTGCTCTTTATCACACTGACCAATAAATGAAAATTCACCCACTGCTCTGCCTAGATTTTCCCATACTTTATCGAGCAATATAGCTCTTTCCTTATCGCTCTTTTCTGGAAAAGCGAATGCTAAATTTTTCTTTGCAATTTTATGCGCTTTAAGTAAAGGACCAATGAGCTTGGTAAAATTACCCACGAGGTAGGAACTCGCTTCAACTGGCAACAATCGGGATATGCCATATATTCCATAAGCAACTACTGCTTCAAAAAAATAGCGAAATATTTTCATATTCATTTACCTTTACTCAATGCACCATCGAGCCAATTTAAAAATTCTTTTTCACCAACAAATGAATGTGAAATAGCAAATATTTTCACCTTTTCTTTTACTGAGCTTGGCAAACGAACCCAGTCCTTTTCAGTTGTAACCAACTGCGCCCCTAGCCTTTCTGCCTCATCAAGCAACGGCACAATATCATCGCGCTTGTAAGAGTAATGGTCAGCAAATGCAACATGCTTTGCAACTTGATATTGTTCTTTTTCCAATAAATCAAAAAAACGTTGAGGGTGTGCAATACCTGCAAAGGCAATATATGGAAGTGTTTTATCCAAACTACTCTCTATCTTTATTTCCATATCGAATTGCGGTTTATTGGAAAACTTTTCTAGTAGTTGAGGCGATGCATTTCCGTTCATTAACATAGCATCTACTTTTATCAATGCTTTATGTAAAGGCTCTCTTAGCGGACCCGCAGGAAATAAGAAACCATTCCCCACACCATAACTTCCATGCATAACAAGAAAAGAAAGTGACTTCTTAACCGTTTCATTTTGCAAACCGTCATCCATAATCAACACATTGATGTTAGGGTTTTTCTCAGCAAATTTTACTGCTTCAACTCTGTGGCTGGCAATATAAGTGGGCGCATGCTTTGCAAGTAAGAGTGGCTCATCACCCACTTCTTGTGCAGTATGAGTAGTTGCATCCACTAATATAGCATCCGCCTTTGCTAGCGTTCCACCATAACCACGACTAATAAAGGCCGGCTTATAGCCTTTATTTTTTAAGAGTGATGCTAATGCAATCGCGGTAGGGGTTTTTCCAGCACCGCCTATCACCACATTGCCTACACAAAGCACAGGTAATTTACTTTGATAAGCAGAAACTGAACGCCATCGAATTGCCCGATAAACAAAGCAATACAGCATCGAAAAGGGCAGTAATGCATGGGCAACAAAATCTCTATATTGCCAAAATCTAGGCGTATGCAACTGCATAATATTTAACCACTTTGTTTGCTTAAATACTCTAAATTAGGTTTAAGCGCCTGAATATAATCAACAAGCACGCCTGCTTTTTCTTTCGCTATCTTCTTGGCAGCCTCTGCCACTTCTTGCTGTTGTTCGGTATCATGCATTAAGCCATCGAGTGCTTCTAATAGCGCATTCGTATCAGCAACACGTATTGCACCACCCTTTTCTTGCAGCTCAGAAGCGATGTCTTTAAAATTATCCATAAATGGACCAAATAGCAAAGCACACTCCAATCGTGCTGGCTCTAGAGGGTTCTGTCCACCATGTTCGACGAGTGAGCCGCCAACAAACACGATCGGTGCTAAACGATAAAAAACGCCTAGCTCACCCATAGCATCTGCAATATAAATATCTGTTTCTTCATGAATAACTTCACCCGCTGAACGCGTCGCAACTGAAAGCGAAAACTTATCTACTACTTTTTCTTTTATATCCGCTGCTCGGCTAGGGTGGCGCGGCACAATGATGGTGAGTAAATCATTATAACGCTCTTTTAATTTAGAATGCACTTCAGCCATCATTAATTCTTCACCTGAATGCGTACTTGCACACACCCACACATGCCTATCTCCAAGCATCGAAATTAACTCACCCATCTTTTTAGAATCTGAAGGAAGACTAGGTGAATCATATTTTAAATTACCAATAAATTGTACATCGTTAGCACCAAGCTCTTTAAGGCGCTTCGCATCCGCTTCACTTTGCGGTAGCACTAAAGAGAAAAAACCCATCAATGTTTTAGCAAGCTTAGGGTAGCGCCTCCACTTTGCATAAGAATCTTTCGATAAGCGACCATTTAATAGCACCATCGGGCAATATTTATGTGTTTCAGCCAGAAGATTCGGCCAAATTTCAGATTCTACCCATAACGCTAAATCTGGTTTCCAATATTTCAAGAAACGACGCACCGCCATGTAACGATCAATCGGCACATATTGATGATAGCAACGATCAGGCAAGCGTGTTTTCATCATCTCGGCTGAGGTAATAGTACCAGTGGTAAGTAACACACTGAGGTTTGGATATTGCTCTGAGATTGCTTGCATCAACGGCAGAACAGAAAGCGCCTCACCCACACTTGCTGCATTAATCCACACCACTTTACCTTTTGGGCGTGTAATCGACGGATGCCCTAATCGCTCAGGTAAACGCAGCGCATCTTCTTTTCCTAGTGCTTTGCGCTTAAAAAGGAAACTATCAATGATAGGAGCACCTATCACGCTTAAAATTTTATATAGTTGTAGCAGCATCAAGCGCCTTTTCTTTTTTGTTTTTGTTTATCTGCGGGAAATATTTTGGCTATTCCCAATTGCGCATCAGCATAAGCAGTAATCGAGTTCATTTCGTCCTCTAAATGCTTTTCTGCTTCCACAACTTCAGCCTTCGAAATATCAGCGCTAATGTAGAGCGGTTGACCGAAAATGGCAATGGCTTTGCCAAAAGGATAGCTTAATAAAAAGCGATCCCACGTTCTTAAATGTTTTGAGCGACTGCTACTACAGGTAAACGGCACAATGGGTGCTCCTGTTCTTTTGGCAATCTCAATTACATTACCACTAATCCGCATACGCGGCCCTCTTGGGCCATCTGGTGTGATACCCAAACAATGAGATGGCTTGTTTAACACATCATACGACGCCTTCACTGCATTCATTCCACCTTTAGAAGATGAACCACGTATTAGACTTATTCTAAAAAATTTTACAATTCTCGCAATCCACTCACCATCTTTGTGGAGTGAGATAATCACATTCATGCGATATCCTTTAGGCGTAAACTGTGATGCTAAAAGTAACCGCCCATGCCAAAAGCAAAAAATAATCGGCTTTTTCTCATCTATGAGAGCTTGCACCTTTTCTGGCACACTCTTTTCCCAACGCTGGGTCATATAAATAAAGCGTATATATAAGCTCGCCAAAAAGCAGAGGCAGTTGCTCACAATAGGATTATTCAAAACATGTTTTAATTTCACGAGTGATAACCTTCTTACAAACCACGATGATATAGCTTGGCATATTCAACCTCTTTTTTCAGTAATGTTTTATGCTTGC
>CAYGTX010000147.1:0-4743 GCA_964352935.1 uncultured Rickettsiales bacterium
CGCTCTAAAATACTAAAAGGCTGGTGTGGTGCTTCCATTCTATTTGGCCATGCAAGCGCAACCGCAATCGGCGTCACCATATCAGGCGAGCCAAGCTGCGCTAAAACTGAACCATCTACATATTCAACCATTCCATGAATCACCGACTCAGGATGAACCACCACCTCTATTTGCTCTAGCTTGATTGGAAACAAATGATACGCCTCTATGACTTCCAACCCTTTATTCATCATCGTTGCTGAATCAATTGAGATTTTTGCCCCCATGCACCAGTTTGGATGATTTACCGCCTGTTTGGGAGTAGCAGCCTCCATCTGAGCAAGTGTACTTGTTCTGAATGGCCCACCTGATGCGGTTAAGGTAATTTTTCTAATATCCTTGGTATGATTACTTCCCAACGCTTGAGCAATCGCGCTATGTTCAGAATCTACAGGGATTAAAGTTGCGCCACATTTTTTGACTTCCTGCATCATTAAATCACCAGCACACACCAAACATTCTTTGTTTGCTAAGGCGATGGTTGTACCTTGTCTAATCGCAGCCAATGTAGGCTTTAAACCAGCAGCACCTACAATAGAAGACATCACCCAATCTGATGCAATCGCTGCAGCACCTTCCACCGCTTTTTCACCAGCAGACACTTCAATATCAGTATCCGCTAATAATGCTTTCAACTCTTTATATTTAGCTTCATCAGCAACCACAACATGTTTGGCTTTTACCGACCTCGCCTGTTCTGCAAGCAATGTTATGTTATTACGCGCAGTCAACACCTCAACCGAGAAAAGCTCTGTAGATGCTAAAATTGTTTTAATTGTATTTTGACCGATAGAACCCGTTGAACCCAGCACCGTGAGCTTACGACTTGCTTCCATACGGTTCAATGCAATGGCCATTAAAACAGAACCCCATTATACAGCCACGATACAACCACAAGGAACGGAGCACCCAGCACCAAACTATCTACCCGATCCATCACACCACCATGACCAGGGATAATAGTACCACTATCTTTCACGCCAAATTGACGCTTCACCCAAGACTCTACAAAATCACCTACTTGCGAGACGAAACCAAGGACGATTGAAATTAGCACCACACCAATGAATGTTACATCCACCATAAAAAATGAAAGCGCGCCACCCGCCATACCACTAGCTACTAAACCACCAAGCAAGCCAGACCATGTTTTTTTTGGACTAATAGAAGGTGCAATTTTAGGCCCACCTACAAAACGTCCTGTAAAATAAGCACCTGTATCCATCGCCCAAATCACCAGCAATAAATACATCACTAGCCCAAGGCCTCCATCTGTATTTCTTAAGTAGAGCACCGCTCCACCAAATAATGCGGCGTAGAGAATACCCACAACACGCCATTTTATAAGCGATTTAAGTGATTTTTCTGGCACTTGCGGTGTACGCACAATCCCTTCCCACTCCATCGCTATCATAATAGCTACCAGAAGAATAAGTACATTACATAGCCAACCACCAACCGCCACAATGGCAAGCACCACAGGCGCTAGCACCACACCTGTAATGATACGAGTTTGTAAATTTTCTGATAATGTTAACCAACTAGGCCGTTCCATAGCGACGCTCTCTCTTTGCAAAATTTTCAAATGCGGATTCTAAATCTTCACGCGTGAATTCTGGCCACATTTTTTCAGTAAAAAACAATTCTGTATAGGCAAGCTGCCATAATAAAAAATTACTGATACGATGTTCACCACTGGTACGAATTAACAAATCTGGATCAGGCACGTTTTTAGTAAACAAGTGTGCTTCAATCACTGATTCATCCACTGATTCAGCAACAATTTCACCTAATTCAACTTTGTGCGCAATCTCTTTCATTGCGTGAGCAATTTCTTGACGACTACCATAACTAAGCGCTATTTGCAAACACAGCCCCGTATTATCAACTGTTGACTGCTCCGCTTTATCCACTTGTTTGCGCACTTTTTCTGGCAGCCTTTCTTTATCGCCAATAACATTGAGGCGAATATTATTTTTCACCAATGTTTTAAGCTCATGGCTGATATAAAAGGAAAGCAAGTTCATTAAATCGTCAATTTCACTTTGTGGACGACTCCAATTTTCGGATGAGAAAGCGTAAATAGTAAGATACTCAATCCCCAACTCACCACAAGCACGCACAATATCTTGCGTTGTCTTAGCACCTTTTTTATGACCAGCTGTACGCTGCAAACCACGAGACTTTGCCCAGCGCCCATTACCATCCATAATAATAGCCACATGCCGAGGATAATTGTCTTTTGAAATTTTAGACGCTACTTCTAGCATGTGATACACCTACTCTGCAGATATAAATCGACTTAAACAGCCATAATATCTTGTTCTTTTGCCTGCAAATCTTTTTCAATCTTACCCACATATTCATCGGTAAGCTTTTGCACATCATCACTATATTTATGCAATTCATCTTCCGTAATTGCTGAGTCTTTCTGCTTCTTCTTTAAGCTATCCATACCATCGCGACGAATATTACGCACCGCAACGCGCGCTTTTTCTGCATGCTGATGCGCCACTTTTACAAGCTCTTTACGACGATCTTCGCTCAAATCTGGCATTGGCACGCGGATAGAACCACCTTCGCCAATTGGGTTTAAGCCTAGACCAGCTGAATTAATTGCTTTTTCAACAGCCCCAGCATTGTTATTGTCCCACACTTGCACCATAATCATGCGCGATTCAGGCACACTGATGGTTGCTACTTGGTTTAATGGCATACGTGAGCCATAAACTTCAACTGTAATACTATCAAGCAACGCCGCACTCGCACGACCCGTTCTTAGACCTTTTAAATCATGATGAAAAGCACCTATCGCTCCTTCCATTCTACGTTTTAAATCTGTAATAAGTTCTTGTGGCATTTTTTTACTCCGTAATAATAGTATATTTACCTTTTCCCTGTACTGCCTTGGCAAACGCACCTTCAGTATGAATAGAGAAAACCAAAATTGGGATTTTATTCTCACGCGCCAGCGAAATGGCAGATGCATCCATCACGTTTAAATCTTGCGAGAGCACATCTCTATAAGTAAGCGACTCATAACGAGTCGCATTTTTATCTTTCTTTGGATCAGCGGTATAAACACCATCCACTTGAGTACCTTTTAGCAACGCATCACAGCCCATTTCAACAGCTCTTAATGCAGCCGCCGTATCGGTTGTAAAGAATGGGTTACCTGTTCCTGCTGCAAAAATAACAACACGCCCTTTTTCTAGGTGACGAATGGCACGGCGCCTAATATATGGCTCACACACTGATGTCATGGTAATTGCTGATAACACACGACTTTGAACACCTATTTTATCCAACGCATTTTGAAGTGCTAAAGCATTCATCACCGTTGCAAGCATACCCATATAATCAGCACTGGCTCTTTCCATACCAATGGCAGCGGCAGACATGCCACGATAGATATTACCACCACCCACTACTAATGATGTTTGCACACCTTGCTCATGTACTTTTTTAATATCCAAGCAAATACGCTCAATTGTTTTGAGATCATGACCAAACTGTTGGTCTCCCATCAGGGCTTCACCTGAAACTTTTAATAAAACGCGTTTATATTTTGGCATAGATTTAAGACCATGTGGGTAGTTAGGTGTTGTAGAAAATGTTGCTCATACATACCCCAATTCACCCCTTTACTTCAAGTAAAAAAGGGATGGAAATAACTCCACCCCTTTTATTACGACATTTCACAGTGATATGAAAAACTAGAAGCTTAGCCAGCATGTCCAGCAGCAGCAGCAACTTCAGCCGCAAAGTCTTCTTCTTTCTTTTCAATACCCTCACCAAGCTCAAAGCGAACATAACCAGTAAGTTCAAATTTAGCGCCTTCTTGTTTTTCAGCTTCTTGAATCGCTTCTTCAACTGTCGCTTTACCATCAATTACAAATACTTGGTTTAACAGGCATACTTCACCGTAGAATTTACGGATACGACCTTCAACCATTTTTTCAATGATACTATCAGGCTTACCAGAAGCTTTCGCTTGCTCAGAGAAAATTTGACGCTCACGCTCAACAAGAGCAGGATCAATATCTGCTGAAGTTAAAGACTCAGGCTTTGCAGCAGCAACATGCATTGCAACTTGCTTACCAATAGATTGTACTTTTTCTTTTGGAGCGTCGGTTTTAAATGCTACCAACACACCAATTTTACCAAGACCATCAGCCACAGCATTATGCACATAACTTATCACTACATCACCTTCAAGTGATGCACTGCGACGAAGTTGAATATTTTCACCAATAGTTCCTACAAGCTCAACCACTGACTCTTCAACGGTTTTGCTAGCACCTAAAAGTGTTGTTGCTTTAAATGCTTCAATCTCAGCATTATTTTCAACAGCGGTTTGAGCTAATTTCTTAGATAGCGCTTGGAATGCATCATTACGCGCCACAAAGTCTGTTTCAGAGTTCAACTCAACCACAGCACCTTTGCCATCTTTAACAGCAACAGAAACTAAACCTTCAGCCGCAATACGGCCAGATTTTTTAGCAGCCGCAGCTAAACCCTTTTTACGGAGCCAATCAACCGCTTTACCTAGGTCACCACCTGTTTCGTTTAATGCTTTTTTGCAGTCCATCATGCCTGCACCGGTTTTCTCGCGTAATTCTTTAATTGCACTTGCAGAAATTACCATAAGTATATCCTCGCTTAAAATAAGAAATGTTTTTGATTCTGTGTTATTCAGAAGAA
>CAYGTX010000148.1:0-4713 GCA_964352935.1 uncultured Rickettsiales bacterium
TTTGGTATGGGTGTAATACATAAGAGCGAATTTGATGCCCCCAGCCAATATCGGTTTTGGCGGCGGCGCTGGCATCTTTTTCAGCCATTTGCTTTTGAAGCTCTAACTCGTAAAGTCTGGCGCGAAGCATGTTCATCGCCTCGGCGCGGTTACGATGCTGCGAGCGGTCACTCTGGCATTGTACCACCACGTTGGTTGGCACGTGCGTGATGCGAATGGCACTATCGGTGGTGTTGACGTGTTGCCCACCTGCGCCAGAGGCACGGAATGTATCGACACGTAAATCACCTTCATTAATATCAATCTCAATCGATTCATCTACTACAGGATAGACCCACACACTTGCAAAAGAAGTGTGACGGCGAGCGTTACTATCAAACGGAGAGATACGCACCAAACGATGTACGCCACTTTCGGTTTTTGTCCAGCCATAGGCGTTGGTGCCATTGATGCGAAGCGTGCATGATTTAATGCCCGCACCCTCACCATCTAGCCGATCAAGCACTTGCAGTTTAAAGCCATGTAGCTCTGCCCAGCGCACATACATACGCTCTAAAATCTGTGCCCAATCTTGCGATTCTGTGCCACCAGCACCAGCATGAATTTCAATAAAGCAATCATTGCCATCGGCTTCCCCTGCAAAGAGGCATTCCACTTTTTTGGTGGCGCAATGGCGCGCAAGTTTCTGGATAGATTGCTCGGCTTCTTTTGCGATAGCTTCGTCGCCTTCTTCATCCGCCATTTCCATCAAGGTGAGGTCGTCATCTAAGCGGTGGGAAATGTCATGATAGCTACTGATCGCATTATCCAGATGGGTGCGTTCACGCATTAAGGTTTGTGCGCGCTTTGGGTTGCTCCATAATTCTGGATCTTCAGCGGCTTCGTTCAGCTCGTCTAAGCGTTTTTGAGCATTATCGAGGTCAAAGAAACCCCCTAAGCAGTGCTAAGTCCTGCTTGATCGCATCAATAAGTTGCTGTGTTTCAGGATTAATTGGCATATTAGTAAATTCCTCCCGTACCAAGCGTTGGTGAATCAGCATCTGAACTGCCGACTGGTATGGCTGTTGGTGATTGTATGGCCATCGATTTTGGCTCGTTTCCTGCGCGGAATGCTTCAAAAATAATATTGGAACGCGGTGTGTCTGGTCCTGGTAGTAAACCTGTGTCGCTATCAATTTTCACAAGGCTGATGCCATCTGGACGACGGAAGGGGATGTCGGGCATACGTTTGAGCGCCTTATCCATAAATGAAATCCAGATTGGAAGAGCGGCACTAGCGCCTGTTTCATCCTTACCGAGGCTGCTTGGTGTATCAAACCCAACATAAACCCCGACGACTAAATCAGGTGAAAAGCCCATAAACCATGCGTCAAAACTATCATCGGTAGTGCCTGTTTTGCCTGCAAGACTATAGCCTAGTCTATTTGCTGCACGTCCTGTGCCTCGTTTAATCACGCCTTCTAAGATAGACGTCATTTGATACGCGGTGATAGGGTCTAAAATCTGTTTACGATTATCTACCAGAATAGGAGGGGTAATGCTTAGCGAGCTTTCTGCGGTTTCACGTTCTTGTGGTGTGGTCTGCTCAGGGATAGCTTCAGCTTGTATGGAGTAGGCGGCTTGGCAGCCTTCGCAATCGCGCCTGTCCTGACGGAAAATGGTGCGACCGCTATTATCTTGCACCCTGTCAATAAAGGTAGGGTTTAATTTTTTACCGCCATTGACCAAACTGGCATAGCCAGAAGCAAGTTTAAGCAACGTGGTTTCAGCAGCGCCCAATACTAACGAAAAGTTGCGCGGTGGGTTATCGATGATTTCCATACGCTCGGTCAGGTTCAATACAGGGCGAATGCCCATCAATTGTGCCAAGCGAACCGTCATCGCATTACGTGATTTTTCTACACCAACGCGTAAGGTGGTGGGGCCATAATATTGCCCTGAATAGTTTTGAGGTCGCCATTGCTGTTGCCCTTCACCTTGACCTAAGATGATTTCTTCATCTACGATAATGGAAGCGGGAGTAAAGCCATTTTCAAGTGCAGCGGTATAGACAAAAGGCTTGAAAGACGAGCCGGGTTGACGCTTTGCTTGTGTGGCGCGATTAAATTGACTTTTAGGGCTAAACTCAAATCCACCCGACATAGCGATCACTTTTCCGGTATGTGGATCCATCGCCAGAATAGCGCCATTTGCTTCAGGTACTTGCACTAATTTAAAGCTAGAAGCTACCCAATCCTTGGTTTCAACCAGCACCACATCGCCTTGTGCTAACACATCAGATGGTTTGCTGATAGCAGGGCCAATCGCATCGCGTGAGATAAATTTACGCGCCCATGTCAAATTCTCTAATGCAATCGTGCCTGTGATGGTTTTTTTGTCATCATCGCTGGCATGGCTGTTTAATAAGCCAATGGTAGCTTTTTCTTTATCTACACGAAGCACGACTGCTTTATGCCAGCCTTGAGAACCTGCAGGCATTTCAATTTTCTTTAGCTCAATTTCCCAGTCATTCATGGCTTCAATTTTCGCAAGCGCACCACGATAGCCATGACGATGATCGTAGGAGATGAGTCCTTTACGCAAGGCTTCCTCAGCATTTGCTTGTAGGGTTGGATCAATAGATGCAAAGACGGTGAGTCCGCCTTCGTAAAGCTTTGTTTCGCCAAACATATCAACCAGTTCGCGTCTTACTGTTTCAGAAAAATAGCCTGCTGCAACAGTGGTTTTGTTATCTCTGGTTTTTAGCTGAATAGGTTTTGCCTTTGCAAGAAGTGATTCAGCATCGGTGATATAGCCTTCATCTTCCATACGTTCTATCACCCAATCGCGGCGTTCTTTGGCGCGCTCTGGGTTACGTGTTGGGTCAAGTTGAGAAGGCGCTTTTGGCATGGCAGCCAAGGTGGCGGCTTCTTCAATGGTAAGTTCGTCGATGGATTTGTCAAAATAATACAGCGCAGCAGCTGCAACACCATAAGAGCTATTACCTAGGTAAATTTCATTTAGATATAGCTCTAAGATACGCTCTTTAGAGTAAGCTTGCGTGATGCGAAACGCTAGAATCGCCTCTTTTATCTTGCGTTCTAACGAGCGTTCGTTGGTAAGTAGGAAGTTTTTTACCACTTGTTGTGTGATGGTAGAACCACCCACTAATGAACGGTTTTTGCCAATGTTATTAATGTTCACCAAAAGTGCTCTTAGGATACTCGAAAAATCGATACCGGGGTGATAATAGAAATTCTGATCTTCCGCTGCGATAAAAGCATTTTTTAAACGGTTAGGAATGGCAGTGATAGGCACGTATAGGCGTTTTTCCGTCGCATATTCATCTAATAATCATCCATCAGCAGCATAAAGTCTTGTGGTGGTTGGTGGATTATATTCAGCCAGTTTCTGGTAATCGGGAAGGTCGCTGCCATAGTGGATGAAAATAAATAGCACACCCGCTGCACCAACGAGGATCATTATAGTAATAATAGTCAATGAAAGGCTTATAAAACGCATGGTGTCTCTGGATTCAACATTTCTTTCAAATTAATTCTGCCACATCGGGGGCGATGCCCATTCGTGCTGTAACCATCATTCCGTATTATCGTTAATTTTCAGGTGGAACGACTCACTTGGTTAGAAGTGAGCATTTATAGCCTTAATTAAAATCTGAACCAACTCTTTTTTATGTTTTTCAGTGGTGAGTAGTTTTTCTTCGCGGTAATTGGATAAATAGCCCAATTCAATCAATACCGATGGCACATCGGCAGCGGTGAGTACTCTAAATCCAGCAAAGCGGTGTGGATTGCGCAAGAGAGTGATTTGATTTTCTGCTGATTTGACGATTTTTTCAGCAAAAGCGGAGGATTGATTCATCGTATCACGCTGTGCAATAGAGATTAGTACGTCGGTGATGTCACGATCTTCATGCTGAAGGTCAATGCCCGTGATAATGTCTGAAGTATTCTCTTTTCGAGCAAGTGCAGCGGCTTCTTTATCGGATGCGGTATCGGATAATGTATAAACAGACATGCCTTTAACATGCGAGTTATTGTGTGAATCCGCATGAAGTGAAATGAATAAATCCGCTTTATGCTTGCGTGCAATGGCTACTCTGCCACGCAGCGTGATGTATTTATCAGTGCTGCGCGTAAGGATGGGCGTGTATTTACCCGTTGCTTTTAAGTGGTGGTGCAGTTCTTTGGCAAAGGCGAGGGTGATGTCTTTTTCTCTGGTGCCACGTTTTCCTATAGAGCCTGGGTCGTGCCCGCCATGCCCTGCATCAATAATGATGATAGGCTTTGGAGTTTGGCTTGGTTTAGCGGTTGGGTTTGGAATGCGAATGGTTGGCTCTTTACTGGCTAACACGGGGCTTGGTGCGGGAATGGGTATGTCTTCATTGAGTGCGTTTTCGATGATTTCTTCAAACGAAGCAGGAGCTGTTGTAGGCGCAGGTGCGTTTGCAATAGAGACGCTTAGCGAATGTGTGCCGTCCTTATTTTCAGTAGTGGGGCTGCTCAATACCTTATGAGGCTTGTTTTTAAGATCAATCACAATACGAAAAATGTCATTGTCTTTTTCAGCAGCGCGAATTTTTTCAATAGATGGAATATCCTTCACCGCAGGAAAACTATTAAACATATTCGTGTTTTTGAGGTCTATCACGACACGATGAGGGTTTTCTAGCGTGAAAAGATGAAAGAAAGGCGGGTTTTTACTGGTGAATTT
>CAYGTX010000149.1:0-4710 GCA_964352935.1 uncultured Rickettsiales bacterium
TGGATATTATGTAGTGTGGAAGGTAACCCCAGCCCTTCACACACCGCTCATGTCGGTAACAAATGCTATTTCGAGTATCATTATTGTAGGTGCTATTATCGCTATTAGCCCTAAAGAAGTGGGTAATTTTACAATATTAGGCTTCTTTGCAGTGTTACTAACATCGATTAATATTTTTGGTGGCTTTGTTGTAACGCAACGTATGCTTTCCATGTTTAAAAAGAAAAACTAGCAATCTCTCAAAAAGGTTTTAATGATGAGTACACTCCCAGCATTTGCATATCTCGTCGCAGCTGTTTGCTTTATCCTAGCTTTGAAAGGGCTTTCCTCACCTAAATCGGCACGAAGAGGTAATCTTCTTGGTGTGATAGGTATGGTGATTGCGATTGTTACCACCTTCTATGATGGTGAGATTAATAATGGGCGTATGATTGCTGCTGCTATTATTGGTGGTGGTGTGATTGGTTCTATTATTGCGCTCAAAATTAAAATGACAGCGATGCCGCAACTTGTTGCTGCATTTCACTCTCTCGTTGGTCTTGCTGCTGTTTTAGTGGCGGCAGCGGCATTAATGGCGCCAGAAGCATATGGCATTGGTGTGCTTGGCGCGGTTAGAACTGCAAGCCTTATTGAAATCAGCTTAGGTGCTGCCATTGGTGCAATTACCTTCTCGGGTTCTGTGATTGCTTTCTTGAAGTTACAAGGCATTATGAAAGGTGCGCCGATTCGCTTTAAAGGCCAGCATATCTTGAATCTTGTTATTGGTCTGTCGATTGTTGCGCTTATCGTGGCACTTTGCCAAACACAATCGCCGCAAATTTTCTGGTATTTGGCAGCACTTAGCTTCCTGCTTGGTTTCTTACTGATCATTCCAATTGGTGGCGCGGATATGCCGGTGGTTGTATCGATGCTAAACTCCTACTCTGGTTGGGCAGCGGCAGGTATTGGTTTCACGCTAGGCAATATGCTGCTTATCATCACGGGCGCGTTAGTAGGTGCTAGTGGTGCTATTCTAAGTTACATTATGTGTAAGGCGATGAATCGCTCTATTATCAACGTTATCTTTGGTGGTTTTGGAAGTGGTGCAGCTGCGACTACTGCTGAAGCACACGAAGATGATCGTCCTGTAAAAAGTGGTAGCGCTGATGATGCAGCATTCCTAATGGGTAATGCAAAATCAGTTATTATTGTGCCGGGTTATGGTATGGCTGTAGCACAAGCACAACATGCACTAAAAGAAATGACCGATGTACTCATATCAAGGGGTGTAGAAGTACGCTATGCAATTCATCCTGTGGCTGGACGTATGCCTGGTCATATGAATGTGCTCCTTGCTGAAGCGAACGTGCCTTATGATTCAGTGTTTGAGTTGGATGAAATTAATCGTGATTTTGCAAGCACGGATGTAACGCTTGTAATTGGTGCAAACGATATTACCAACCCATCTGCAAAGAATGATAAAGCCTCTCCTATTTATGGTATGCCAGTGTTGGATGTTGAAAAATCTGAAAACGTATTATTCATTAAGCGTGGTATGGCATCTGGATATGCGGGTGTTGAGAATCCATTATTCTTTAATGATAATACCATGATGTTGTTTGGTGATGCTAAGCAAATGGTCGAAGGAATCATTAAGTCACTTGAGCATCTATAGATTACTCTTTCTACAAATACAAAAAATGCGCTTCATGTTTCTGGAGCGCATTTTTTATATTGTTAATGATCTAAAACAAATTTTTATTCGCTCATATCCCACAATTCATCTTCAGGAGTAATTAGCTGAGTTACATGACCCATTTTACGTCCTCTACGCGCCTCTTTCTTACCATAGATATGTAACTTACATTCAGGGTCTGATGCAAATTCTTTCCAGCTATCAATATCATCGCCAATTAGATTTTTCATAATGGCATTTGAGTGATAGTTCACTGATGCAAGTGGCAAGCCACATACAGCCCTAATAAACTGCTCAAATTGACTTGTATAACAAGCATCAATTGTCCAGTGTCCAGAATTATGAGGGCGCGGTGCTAGCTCGTTTACTAAGAACTCTCCGTCCTTGGTTAGGAAAAGTTCAACTGTTAGAAGGCCAATCAAATGTACTTCATCTGCAATAAGGAAGGCAATGTCCCATGCTTTTTGTGCAAGCTCATCGCTAATGCGAGCGGGTGCGATGGTGGTATCTAGAATCCCATTTTTATGAATATTTTCAGATGGCATATAGATTGCAGAAGCTCCATCTTTATCACGTGCAACAATCACTGAAATTTCACGCTCATAAGGTACAAATGCTTCTAGAATTGCTTTTTTATAACCTAAATCTTTCCATAGTTGTTTTGGCTCAAGCGTACCATCCATGACATACTGACCTTTACCATCATATCCCATCTCAACTGTTTTTAATACACATTTTGGCCCTATTTTATTGTAGGCTTCTTCTAATTTGACGCCACTTGTGATTTCTTCAAAAGCTGCGGTTTTTACACCAATATTGTTTAAAAAGCGCTTTTCACGTAAGCGATTTTGTGTCATATGCAGAAATTCTGCATTAGGATTCACTTTTGTATGTTTTGATAGAAACTTAACGCTTTCGTAGGGAATGTTTTCAAATTCGAAGGTAATGACGTCCACAGACTTTGCAAATTTTTCCAATGCGACTTTATCATCATAAGCTGCGGCGGTTACTTTAAAACTACTGTGAGCTGCGGGGCAGTTTTTTTCATCGTTATATATATGCACCTTATAACCAAGCTCAGAAGCGGCCATAGCTGCCATTTTTCCTAATTGACCACCACCAATAATACCAATGGTTGATCCGGGGATAATTGTATTTTCGTCAATCATAGAAAAAATCTTATTTATTCTGGTTGTGATTTAACTGATTCAGTTTGAGCATCTCTAAATGCATCAAGCTTAGTCGCAATTTCATTGTCATTAAGTGCCAAAATAGAGGCTGCAAGTATGGCTGCATTTTTTGCCCCTGCATTACCAATAGCAAGTGTGCCAACGGGAACTCCACCTGGCATTTGAACGATAGATAAAAGACTATCAAGTCCTTTTAAATTCTGGCTTTTTACAGGAACACCTAAAACAGGAAGTGGTGTTAATGCTGCTGCCATACCTGGTAAATGTGCCGCGCCACCAGCGCCAGCAATAATTACTTTTATGCCACGTTTTTTTGCTGTGGTTGCATAATCGTATAAGCGTTGTGGAGTGCGGTGCGCAGAAACAATTTTGTTTTCAAAGCTTATGCCTAATTGCTCCAGAATATTTGAGGCATGTTTCATTGTTTCCCAGTCAGACTGGCTGCCCATAATAATACCGACTTGCGCCATGATTCTCTCTTATCTTATTTTTTTTAAGAAGTGGCCATCGTAACGATAAGATTGATATTTTGCAAGTATTTGTAAAGATTAGTAAGTTAGATGAGGTAAATACTCTTAATGTTTGTCTAAGCGTATAAAAATATGAATGTAAAAGGGCGGGTTATGCAATGATATCGTCGTAGATAAAAGCGTTTAATACAGCAATTCGGTCTTTTAGCCAAAGTTTGCGTTTCTTATGGCGTTGAATCATAAGCTGATCGCTTCCAGAGCTAAGAAGTTCGTTAATTTTAGCATCTAGTTCTTTATGCTCTTTTTCAAGCCCTTTTAGCTCTTCTATTGCTTTTTCTTCTTCGCCCATGTTGCTCTATACTTCTATGTTGTGTATCTAAAAATAGCTTCTTTAGTGTGTTCCAAACATTAAAGGATGTTAATCTTAACATAAAATGAAGTGCTTAAAAACTAAAAAGAGACTGTGTGGCTTGAATTACTTTGCACTTAGTCCATTCCAGCGTTTAACGAGTGGATGCTCAATATCAAACAAATCGAGAATGCGACCAACGGTATGATTAATAATATCATCAATTGATTGCGGATTTGAATAAAAAGCTGGAACTGGTGGCGCAATAATTGCACCCATCTCTGTGGCGCGCTCCATATTGCGGATGTGCCCCAAGTGAAGCGGTGATTCTCTGACCGCTAAAACGAGACGCTTTCTTTCTTTAAGAATTACATCAGCAGCTCTACTTAGAAGGTTTGGTGTGACACCCGATGCAATCTCGGCTAATGTTTTGACTGAGCATGGAAGAATGACCATGCCGGTTGTTTTAAAAGAACCGCTAGAAATACATGCGCCAATATCATTGTTTGGATAAACTTTATCTGCAAGTGCCTCCACTTGTTTTACTGTAAAATCTGTTTCGTGTGTGAGTGTGATATTTGCTGATTTACTCATTACTAAATGCGTTTCAATATCAGTTTCTTTTAGGGTTTTTAACAACTTAACGCCTAAAATGGCGCCAGATGCACCGCTGATACCTACGATTAATCTATTTCTTTTCATGAGTGTCTCGCAATTGGCGGTCAGTAAAGATTGCAGAATATAATATAAAGCGCTTTAACAAAAGTGCTAATTTTTTCTTTGGGAGATAAGAATTTTGTGTTAGTATTATTAGTTGCGCCGTGATGCCAAATGTTTGATTTTGGCGGGTGCTCTGGGGATTTACCCTAACACAACTTCAAGCAAAGGAGACTCAACTATGTCTATCAAAACTCATCTTGATGCATTAAATATTAAGCACGCTGAACTGGAGAATAAACTGCACGAAGCATATATTCATCATCAGCCGATAGAGCTAATAAAGAAAGAGAAGTTGAAAGTCAAGGA
>CAYGTX010000150.1:0-4687 GCA_964352935.1 uncultured Rickettsiales bacterium
TTTTGTTTCCAACCATTATCAAGATGTGATTAAACGATTTGGCGAAAGTGAAATTTACCGCTCAGGCGATATTTTCGAAGCCGAGGATGAAACACTTTGGTGGAATACATCTGGTATTCGTCAAAAAGGAAAGAAAATCAATTTTACTTTTTTAGAGAATCGCTTACTATTTCTTAAAGATTATCCGACCGAAATTTATAACGATTTTGCGCTTCTCTCGCTAGAAGAACGTTTAGAAAACAACGATATCTCTACGGCTGAGCGTGTTTTAGAAACATTCCGCCCAAGCGAAGACTCACGTTTTAATAATAATCTCACTTACTTGCGTGGTCTATTCTACGCAAAGGACGAAGAGATAGACTTAGCCATCGAAACATGGGAACCACTCACCAAAGATGTTATGGATCGCTACAATCGTGCACGTAGCCAGTTTGCGATGACGGGCGTGATGCTTAAAGCAGGCCGCATTGATACAGATCAGGCCATCGCAAACTTCAATGGATTGCGTGCGGTTTGGCGTGGTGATATTTTGGAGCTAAACCTGCTGAAACTTCTTGGTGAGTTTTACATGGACCGTCAGCAATATATGCAAGCTTTCACAACATGGCGCGAAGTGTTAACCAATTTTTCCGGCTCAGAAGATGCCCTGCTTATCGCTAAGAAAATGAATCAGGAGTTTGTTTATCTTTTTAACAGTGGCGGTGCCAAGAACCTTTCTCAATTGGAAGCACTCACGCTTTATTATGAGTTCCGCGAACTTACGCCCGTTGGCAAACAAGGTGACCAGATGATTTTAAAACTCGTAGATCGCTTGGTTGAAGTAGATCTTCTTGATAGAGCAACAGCGCTTCTCACCCACTTAGTACGCTTTCGCCTCACGGGTGAAGAAAAACACTTAGCCAGCACACGCCTTGCTGAAATTTATCTGATGGCAAACCAATATGAGAAAGCACTTGATGCACTCACCGCTACCAAAAGCGACCGAATTGACGATGAACTTGCTACAAAGCGTCGTTACATTAAGGTAAAATCGCTCATTGCACTAAAACAAAACAATCAAGCACTGGCTTTACTGCGCACCGACGAAACCGTTGAGGCTGCTTTCTTACGTGCTGATATTTACTGGCGCAATAAAGTATGGCGTAAAGTGGTGGACGAGCTTGAATATCCCTTCAAAGAAATTATTCGTGAAGAACGTATGCTGACACCAAAAGAGAGCGAAGCACTCAATAAAATAGCCATTTCCTATGCACTGATGGGGAATAAGAAACGCCTGCGCATCTTGCAGGAAGACTTCTCTCCTTATGCCTCTCCTGAACAACAGCAGCTTCTGGCCTTTATCGCCAATGATGAAAACCAGATTGACTACCGCAATCTTGAAATGTCGCTTGGCTTAGGAAAAATGGAAGATTTCCTAAAAAACTATATGGCGGCAGGCGGCAACGCACAGGCTGAAGCCAAGGCTCCCTAAGCGTCGATAAACGCTATTTCTGTATCGCAGACATATACTAACCACATTCTTATTCTGACATAGCGAGCCCTATCGTGGCGATAGTATTTGAGCAGGTCACATCACAATGCGCACATGTAGCACCATTTTGTGCTCAAGATAATTTAGAAAAAGAAAGCCGTGCTTGCGCCAGATTCTACTCGTGCCCAGCTAAAAACTTTTCAGCTTCCAGTGCTGCCATACAGCCCGTACCCGCTGCGGTCACTGCTTGGCGGTAGATTTTATCCTGCACGTCTCCGGCGGCAAAAACCCCTTCAATATCCGTTGCGGTGCTGTCCGCTTTGGTGATGAGGTAGCCCTCATCATCGGTCTTTAGCTGCCCTTTGAACATAGCCGTGTTTGGTGTATGACCAATAGCAATGAATACACCATGAATTGGATGATCTTTGGTTTCACCGGTTTTCACGTTTTTAATGCGTGCACCTGTTACATTGAGCGGATCATCATCACCCAGCACTTCTTCCAGTACTGAATCCCACATCATTTCGATTTTTGGATGCTTTAACAAACGGTCTTGCAAAATTTTCTCTGCACGCAAACTGTCACGACGATGTACTAAAATCACCTTGCTTGCGTGATTAGTAAGGTAAAGCGCCTCTTCAACTGCGGTGTTACCACCACCCACTACCATCACCTCTTTGTTACGGAAGAAGAAACCATCACATGTGGCACAGCCTGAAACCCCAAAGCCTTGAAACTTCTGTTCGCTTTCAAGCCCAAGCCATTTTGCTTGCGCTCCGGTTGAAATAATCACCGTATCACCAGAATACGTATCACCCGATTCACCCACCGCTTTGAACGGACGAGAGGATAAATCCACTTCTTTAATATGATCCGACACCAGATTTGTGCCAACATTCTCGGCCTGTGCCTGCATTTGTTCCATCAACCATGGGCCTTGAATCGCTTCGGCAAAGCCAGGGTAGTTTTCTACTTCGGTAGTAATGGTTAACTGCCCGCCCGGCTGCATGCCCTGCACCAAAATGGGTTCTAAATTAGCGCGCGCTGCATAAATAGCCGCCGTATAGCCCGCTGGACCAGAACCGATAATAAGCACTTTGGTGTGATGATGGGTCATGTTCTTTACTAGATGTTAGGGTTTAGATTCGTCATATCTTATTTTCTAAGAAGCACAGATGACGCAGCGACTTCGCCACGCCATCTCAGAGTTTTACACCCTATGAAATTTAGAAAAATATCACGGGTACAAAACAAATATTACAGTGCTTTTGAGTTTTCAGCCAAGTAGCTAGCAACACCATTTGCATCTGCTTTCATGCCTTTTTGGCCTTTGTTCCAACCAGCCGGACATACTTCGCCATGCTCTTCATGGAACTGTAGCGCATCAATCATACGCACAGCTTCGTCTGCATTACGGCCAAGTGGCAAATCGTTCACCACTTGATGGCGTACAACACCATTTTTATCAATCAGGAACAAGCCACGAAGTGCTACTGCATCATTAAGCAACACATCATAATCGCGGGCGATGTTTTTGGTTAAATCTGCAACGATTGGAAACTGCACATTACCAATACCACCTTTTTCAATCGGCGTATTTTTCCATGCTAAATGGCTAAAGTGAGAGTCAACACTGATAGCAATCACTTCTACACCACGTGATTTGAATGCATCTAAGCGATTGGCAAATGCAATAATTTCAGACGGGCATACAAACGTAAAATCTAGCGGGTAGAAAAACAGGATGGCAGGCTTACCATTTAGGTATGATTTCAGGTTAAACTTTTCGTTGATGGTGTTATCAGGCATCACTGCTGCTGCGGTAAAATCTGGTGCTGATTTAGTAACGAGTACGCTCATGGTTCTCTCCCTTTTATT
The DNA here is from genome assembly GCA_964352935.1 of uncultured Rickettsiales bacterium. Classification (GTDB taxonomy): domain Bacteria; phylum Pseudomonadota; class Alphaproteobacteria; order Rickettsiales; family CAYGPX01; genus CAYGPX01. The sequence continues at coordinate 3,350 of CAYGTX010000150.1, forward strand.
GGTTATATTTGAGTTCTATTCTGTACAGTAAACATTAATTTATTTTACGCTGGCATTCAAAACGCGTTAATTAAATTAAGATTTACTATAGGTGCAGCGGGAGTATAGCAAAGAGAGGGCGGAGTGCAAGTATTAGTGCACGAAAAACCGCCCGTTTAAAGAAACTTCTCTCTTATTGCTTCGGCAACTTTTTTGGCTTCATTTAATGGCTTATAATGCCATTTATTAAACTCTCCCTGCAATGGCTTTGCACAACCATATTCAAACAGCTGTGCTTGGAAAATCTGCATCTTTTCTGCTGCTTGGCCAGAAGGATTAAAAATATAGACCGGCTTACCGGTTGAGCATGCCTCCGAGCACATTCCGATAGAATCACCTGTCACCACAATGGCCTCAGCATGCGCTAAGAAACCAAGATAAGGGTTCTCTCCGTCTGCTACCCAGTCATACAGATAAAAATGTGGCTTTAAATTCTGTTTTAGCACCTTTAACACTTCTGCAGATGAACGGCGACTGGTCGTTATCAGAAGGCCACCGCCACCTTGCATGAGCAAATTTAGCTTTTGAGCCAATTGGTAAGCATCATCTTTGGTAAAAGGCGCATGCTTTGAACCGCCCCCCACCAACACTGCAACCAACGGCTGTGGTAAGTAGGCAAATTCACGTTCCCAGCGAAAACGCTCGCGCTCTAAACGATCTGCCGTAATGCCATTTGGCGCACCCAAAGTTTTGAAGATATTAGCACGCTCAATACGATTATCATGCTCAGGCATCACCAATAAATCGAATTCATCTATCGCACCACCCGGCCACATGCATTGCACTAGTTTGGTAAGCCCTTTTGATTGCTTGCGAATATAGCGCGCCACGGGCGCGGTGCGCCTGCCTGCTGCAATCACCATGTTAGGCCAAGGTGCTTTAATTTCAACACGTGCTTCAGGTTTGACGCCAATTAGGCTGCTGCCGCGTACCAAGTTTGGCAACTTCGCCATCGCATCATAGCTAATTTTCTTTACCTCAAACGGCATTCGTAGGGCTTGCGCAATCCCTAAAGCTTGCGACACATTGCCCGGCCTATCGTCTGCCAGCACCCATACTGTTTGGTTTATTTGTGGATTTGGTATCTTTTGTGATTGAGCAGAAGGTAAAACATCCGCAGCCGTTTTATGTGCTGTCTTTTGTTTTTTTTCGATTACGTCCTGTTCTGCCATGTAGTCGTCATTCCTGATGAGTTCTAAACCCTGTTGCCACCACAAACATTTCGGCTGAATCTTTTCGGCTTGCCGGTGGTTTAAAGTGCTTCACTACCCTGAAGGATTTTTTTAGTTCCGTCAAGAG
>CAYGTX010000151.1:0-4604 GCA_964352935.1 uncultured Rickettsiales bacterium
GTTTAAAATAGGCTCAACATTTCTTAAACCTTTTAAAATCTCTTCTTCCTCGCGCACTTGCAAGCTAAACCATTGTTTGCCCATCGGCGCCATATCACACGGATAAGGCGCATCAAACGAGACAAAATGCGCATCTGGCAAGGCCGCGGCAAAATATGGCACTAGTCCAAATAAATCATTTCCATCTGCACCTAAACCATGTAATAACACCACTAATTGTTTGGCTTTTTGGCCTGATACTGGTGGTTGTTCAGGGCCAGTGAGAGTTGGAAGGCTAGAATTATCTGTCATATTTTCTCGTCCGTTCAATAAATTATATAATGCCCACATCATAAGAAGAAAGAAAACGCTGTCAATACTACTAAAATTATTGGCTTTATTAAGTATTTCTCTAGAAGCTAGCATTAACAGCTGATATATAGCTTTGCAATTGAGCTTAAATAAACATATACACCACCGCCATAAAATGTCGATTTTCTTTAAATAACCGCTGCTTGTTAATGAGTTGTTAAGGTTTTTCCTGCATAATAAATTTGAGTTCAGATAATACTAAATGGATAAATACTTCAAATGAACAGTTCAATAGAACAACAAAAACAAGATATTTTAGAACTAATCAGCAGCATGGGTGCTAATCCGGCACTCACCAATCAAGTCAAGTTATTACTCAATAAACTAGCAAAATTAGATCCAAATTTAATTAAAGAAGCAGCTATAGAGCGGCAGCAAAATGATGAAGGCGCTGAAGTTGGTCAACCGGCTAATGATAAGTTATTGAACGCACTCGTAAAAGTGGCAGAAGTTGAATCAGGAATTTCTATTTCTGGCTCAGATGGCCCAGAAGCCGAAGGTCAAATTACCGAAAGTGATATTAAAAGTGATATTAAATTAGCGAAAGCAGTCATCACCATTGCTCTCGCCGCTGCTGCGCTTTCTGCGGGGGATGTGTTTGCTGTTATCGATCTTGCCGAAGGACTTAAAGAATTATCAGAATGTGCAGAAGAAGAACAAGAAGAGAACCAAGAAAAGAGCATTAAAAAACTAACGGAAGATTTAAAAAAACTATCAGGCAATGCTTTAGAAGATGCCAAAGCGGAATTACAAGATAATTTACTTGGTAAAATTGCAGCAAATAAAAATGGCAAGCTTGATGCTGAGACGATTAATGCATTAAAAGAATTATACAAAGACAACCCTATAATGCAACAAATGTTAGAAGGCATTCATAATAACCCACTATCTAAATATCAAAGGGAAGAATTAATCCAGAAGCTAGTGAATGATCTTGAAAAAGCACCTGTAACATCACCAACTCCGATATACGACTTTTTTAAAAAAGCATGTGTAGAAGCCTATCATGATCAACAACAAAGCGTAGATAAATTTTTAAACACAGCAATAAGCAATGGCCTGCAAGCCTTCCCAATTTTACAATCTTTCAATGGTCTAAATGCTTTTAAAAATATAAAATTGGATTTTGCTTCGCCTGAAAAGCAAGGAAAACCAGCTGAAGTTATTAACAAAAATGAAACCCAACCCGAACCGAAAGGTCAGCAGTCTATTGTCAACCCAAGCCAATTAGGTGGCGTGGTAGAAAAACTTGCAAATCAACTCAAAGATGGCAACATCCTAGAAGGTGTTGGACCTGCAGCAGAACTACCAAAATTCGATAATGAGCCTAAATCGCTTCAAGATGCTGTAAACAAAGCAGGGCAACAACAGCCAATCAAGCAAGAGCTTCAACAACCTGAAGGGCAACAACAGCAAGCAGCAGGGCAACAACTCCAACCAGTGCAAACTCAAACTAATCAACAAAGTGGAACGGAAGCTAATGTGGGTGAAAGAACAATAGGCGGTGGCAATCCACAGCAGCCAACTACTGGCCCTGAAGGTAACTCCAGTCTACAGCAAAAAGATGCAGGAGAAACAAATTCATTCGCTGCTGCGTTGAAAGGCTCTAAAGACGGTTTAAATTTAGAAGCCATGAGTGGCGGAGAAAACGTAAATTCTAACAACCCAATTTCTCCTACATCTGGTAGTGGCGTGAGACCACAAGAACAAGAACCTCAAATGGCAATGTAGGGCAACCGCCTCTCCCCCACTACTCTATCCATCACTAAACCTATTCTTTGCCACAAAAACAAGAACTCTTGCTTTTTGCAGCAAATTCCGCTATAAGCCGCACCCACACAAAATATTCTAATTACTGGATACCTCCATTTATGACTAAATCTATCCGCAATATTGCGATTATCGCACACGTTGACCACGGCAAAACCACGTTGATTGACGAACTTCTTAAGCAAACTGGAACCTTCCGTGAAAACCAAGCCGAGAACGACCTCGTGAGGGATAGTAACGACCTCGAAAAAGAGCGTGGTATCACCATTTTAGCGAAATGTACCTCCATCATTGCTGATGGCACACGCATCAACGTAATTCACACCCCTGGACACGCCGACTTTGGTGGCGAAGTAGAGCGCGTACTCAACATGGCTGATGGTGTAATTTTGCTAGTAGATGCCGCTGAAGGCCCAATGCCACAAACAAAATTCGTACTTGGTAAAGCGCTTGCTCAAGGCTTGCGCCCTATTGTCGTCATCAATAAAGCAGACCGCCCAGATGCACGTGCTGAAGAAGTAGTAGATGAAGTATTCGATCTTTTTGTATCGCTAGATGCAAGTGAAGATCAGTTAGACTTCCCAATCCTTTATGCATCGGGTCGTAATGGCTGGTGTGTGAAAGAACTAGGCGAACCACAAGAAAATCTACGTCCATTAATCGATTTAGTGCTAAGCCATGTGCCTGCCCCTAATGTGGATAAAGATGCACCATTTTCTATGCTGGTAACATTGCTAGAGTCTGATCCATTCCTTGGCCGCGTATTAACGGGTCGCGTTTACAGTGGTAAAGGCCGAATCAACATGCCGGTTAAGGCTATCGGCCTTGATGGCAAAACACTAGAAACGGGTAAACTTACCAAACTACTTTCATTCGTGGGCGTAGACCGCACACCAGTTGAAGAAGTAGAAGCAGGTGATATTATCTCTATCGCTGGTATGGAAAAAGCATCCGTAGCAGACACTATTGGTGATGCTAAAATTGTAGATGCCATCCCTGCTACGCCGATTGATCCGCCAACCATGGCGATCACACTTGGTGTGAATGATTCTCCATTTGCTGGACGCGAAGGTAGCAAAGTAACCTCACGCATGATTCGTGATCGTTTACTAGCTGAAGCTGAAACCAATGTGGCTATTACCGTCACCGAAACCGAAAACAAAGATGCCTATGAAGTGGGTGGTCGCGGTGAATTGCAACTTGGTGTACTCATTGAAACCATGCGCCGTGAAGGATTCGAGCTAACCGTATCTCGTCCGCGCGTATTGTTCCAAAAAGATGAAAACGGCAAAACACTCGAGCCTATCGAAGAAGTGGTAGTAGATGTTGACGATGAATATAGCGGCACAGTAGTAGAAAAAGTAAGCCTTCGTAAAGGTGAGATGAAAGATATGCGTCCATCTGGTGGTGGCAAAACGCGTATCACATTCCATGCACCTTCGCGTGGTTTGATTGGTTACCAAAGTGAATTCCTTACCGACACGCGCGGTACAGGCATCATGAACCGTCTCTACCATGAGCATGCGCCTTATAAAGGTGAAATTCAAGGTCGTCGTAATGGCGCACTTATTTCAACCGATCAAGGTGATGCAGTGGCGTATGCTATCTTCAACTTGCAAGATCGTGGCATCATGTTCATCAGCCCACAAGAAAAAGTGTATGGCGGAATGATTGTAGGTGAGCATAGTCGTGATAATGACCTTGAAATCAACATCCTTAAAGGTAAGCAGCTTACCAACGTACGTGCTTCTGGAACAGATGATGCAATTAAACTTGTTCCACCTAAGAAAATGGTGCTAGAAGAAATGATTTCTTACATTCAAGATGATGAGTTAGTGGAAGTAACCCCTCAAAATCTTCGTCTTCGTAAGCGCGCGCTAGACCCTAACGAGCGTAAAAAAGCGATGCGTGCGAGTAAAAAAGTAGGCTAGTTTACGACTACATCAATAAATAGAAAAATGGCGGGCAAATATATTGCTCGCCATTTTTTATAGCTAGAATATGATTAATGAGAAGTAATAAGAACCAATCAAACTTTTAAAGCTATAGCCTAATTTCCACAAAGCCGTCACGTCTTAACTCTTGCACGTAGCGACGAAAATAAAGCTCTAACTCTTGCTGTTCCAGCACTTCGCGAACACGCTCTGGCTGCACAAAATTCTCCGTTGCCTCAATGCGCTCACAAATCATAAACACATGCACGCCTTGTTTACTCTTTATAAGTGGTGAAGGCATACCAACAGGAAGCTGCGCTAACACATTACGTATTTCTTCTTTCACGTCTTTAAGCTGTGTCATCACCATTTTAGTATCGGCAGTAGAGCCAAGTTTTTCAGCAGTTGATACAAAATTATTACAGCCTCTAATCGTTTTCTGAACATCCGTCAAACGTGTAAGTTTAGTCGCTTCTGCTTCAGTATCAGTAGTATTCATAGGTATAAACAACTGACGAAGACCAATTTCAGACTCTCCTTTTGCAGCAG
>CAYGTX010000152.1:0-4569 GCA_964352935.1 uncultured Rickettsiales bacterium
GCTCTTTGTTGCCTCTTGGCCACCAGAGATATAAGCCTGAAATAACAAGAATAATCGTCCAGCACGCAACCAGCTCAACAATTAATTCGCCTATAGTTCCTAACATCAGCCCACCATGAATAGCTCGCGCAAGATTCATTAAGCGCCAATCTTCATTCACCACGTCTATCACTTGATTATTACTTGGATGCATGAAAACAGTAAGCTTATCGCCATTTTTTGTCGTAAGCACAAGTTGAGCAGAATGTTCTGAATTTTGAGGGGGTTGATAGCTGTGAATTTTGTCTGGAGGATATTGTTTTGTTGCGATTGCAATCAGCGCATCATGGTCTATCGCGCCTTGATAAGGTTCTGATAAATAGATGCTATCACCATAGAGCGCATCTTCAATTTGCGGCTGCAAGAGATACATACCACCCGTTATCGCCATCACGAACAATATCGGAAATATAAATAACCCCGCATAAAAATGCCAACGCCAAAAGAAACTATAATATGGTGATTCGTACTTCATGTTCTATCCTTTAGATAAGATGGAAGGAATAAAACCCCTCCCCCTTATTTCATAACCCGCTTATTAGAACTTAATGTTTACACCCGCAAAGACACGACGACCTTCACCCGGATAGAATACAGCCGTGTTACCCGATGTGTTCGTAATGGTGCTGAAAGTCGAAACATACTCTTTATCAAGCAAGTTACGACCATCTAAATAGAGATTAACACTCTCATTCACATCATAACCACCATTAGCGCCTAAAATACCATAACCTGGTGTTTCAAGTGTATTGGCAAAGTCGACATCTGCTCGGCTTGCCATTTCCCAATCAACAGCGGCATGCCAGCCATCAGCATGATTATAGCGTAACTCAGATTGATAAAAATGCTTTGGTTGTCCCGGAATGTCGTTATCCCCATGTTGTGCATCATTTTCAAAATAATAATCACTAAATGTATAAGCATTTTGCCATTGTATGCTGTCGCCTTCGGCAAATAAGCTATTCACAAGCCTGACACCGAAGCCAAGTTCTAACCCTTGGTGTATAGTATCTTGCGCATTAAAGGTAGATGCTGGCACACCTGAACCTGTTGTAAATTGAAGCATTTCGCGATCAATCCAAGCACGATAAGCACTGACATCCCAATTATAGCGACCATACTCACCGCGAGAGCCAACTTCAGCCGTCCATGCTTCTTGAGCATCCACAGGGGTGAATCCCGCTGTGCCACTTTGAGTTAGTTCACTAAATGTTGGTGTTTCATGGCTTTTGCTAATATTTGCAAAGAACTGTACGTTCTCTTGAGGTTCATACATCACGCCAATTTTAGGACTGAATGCGCGGAAAACAGCCGTATCATTTTCAGAAGGTGTTAAATGATCGGTAAATTCACGCTTAGACCATGCAAGCTGCGCACCCGTTACAAAAGCAAGCTCAGGGAATAGGTAAAAATTATTCTCACCAAAAACCGAAACATTAGTGGACTCTTGATCAGCATCACTTTTTAAGCTGCCTCTTGAACCGGAAATATTGTTGAATAATTTAGCGTTTACTTTTCCTAAATGCGTATCTACACCAACGCGATAGGTGTTGTTATAACCCGCTAAATCATAATCACCCGAGCGATTGGCAAACACGCCATAATCAAAGCTTTCTTGATCAATAACGCCTACAAAAGAAGTGATAGGGTGAAATAAGTCTTTCACATTTACATAAGCACCCACATCTACTTGGTCGCCATTATCTACAACTATCGTGGTTTTATTCGATAAACGTAGCGAGCGAATATCACGCCCCCAATCTTGCGAAATAGCAGATGCATCTGCAGCCTCAGGATCATTCAATGCCGTGGAGAGGCTAACGCTCCCTGGCAGTTCTTGCTCGATAATGTTACCGCTCACATAAAAACGCGTTTCCACATCATCACTCACCTGATGCCCATAATTGGCATTAAGTTTTAGGTTCTGCTGATCATCATGCTTCCTAAAACCTTCACTGGTAGTGGTGGTAAGGCTTACAAACACATCGGAATCACCCATAACATGGCCAGACTGCACATTCGCACGGTAGGTTTTATCTGACCCTACTTCTAAACGAACTTGGTCACCTGATTGACTTCGAGCTGTTTTACTCACCATATTGACGGCACCACCAAGTGTTGTGCTGCCATATTGCAACGCATTTGCGCCCTTAAAAACTTCTAAACGCTGAAATGCCAACGAGTCCGCTTCTTGAAAATCAGACGAGCCATCTGCCAAATTAAAAGGAATACCATCTTGCAGCAACGTTAAGCCACGCAAGTGAAAACCACGAGACAAACCAGAACCACGAATAGACAAGCGCACTTCTTCACCAAAACGTTTTTGAGCATATACTCCGGGCGTAAGCGCAAGCGTATCTTCAAAATTTAGGGTATATTTATCTTCAAACTGTTCAGAGCTAACCACAGCTACACCACCCGGTGTACGCTGAATGATTTGAGTCGCTTCAAGGTTACTAGGAACTGTTTTTGTTCCGGTTGATTCAGCCGTCACAATCACTGGGTTTAACGTTGTTTTATCTGCTGCAAAAGCTGTATTGCTCAGCACAGTGGTTGCAAGCAATACACTCGCATATAATCTAGTATGTTTCATTTTATGGCCTTTAAAATATCAATAATATCACGCACAGACTATTTAAAGACGCGTGCGCTTTTATAAAAAATTTGAAATCTGAAATTTAGGCTATAAAAGGAGGTGCGCGCGTATTAACGCCGCGTGAAGAAAATTGAGAGGCAATAATAAAGTTTGGCAGTTTATAAACAACGGAATGATAATTTCCATAGTGAATATATTCAGCCTCTTGCACATCCAGCATGTGGTTTGTGCCATGTGCCGCTACATAACAAAGTGCACATTTATATTGTGGATGTTTTTGGGGTTGCTCTTTGCCGCTTTGCAAGTCTGCAAGCGATACAAGCTTAAATCCTTCAGCAGTACAGATCAGTATTTTTTCGCCAAATAAAGAGGCATTCTGATTTGCATCCAACTGCTCAGAAGCTAACGCTTGAGGGATATCATAAATCGCATAAAAAGGCAGCATCACGTTTATTAGAAACGTGAATAATGTAATAACCGAAATATATCTGATGCGCTTTACTATTTTCATGCGTAAATTACATAACCTAAAAGTACTGAGTTATCAATAGCCTTTTCAGGTTAAACATATTGTTTGTGACTCCATGTTGATATGATGTGCTAACAGTTCTTATCGAGATATTTTCGTACTAAATGCTAATTTTCCTAAAAAACTCGCTCCTGGAACCATATAATAGCGGGATAGGCTGCTAACCATATCCAAAAAAAGCGGTTTAACCCAAATAAGAATGCATTAGCTAAATGAAAGATGGTAGCAATAACTAGCCCAATAATAAGTAATGGCTGTGTCAAAAGTGCTAACGGAAACAAAAGCTCAAACAGCATCACAGCCCATGACATTACATATAGTAATGTTTTATGGTGTGCTAAGCTTCTAAAGCCTTCACACGCTGGATACGCAGAAAATTGAAATACATCTTGCAGTGCTTGCCCCCTTCGCCAGTCACGGTTTGTTATTTTCACCCAGCCCGATACGACATAGGATAAAATAAGTTGAATCGATAAATAACCAAACGCATATTCTTTCCACTGAAAAGATGGCGCAAAATGCACCATACATAAGCATGCTAAAATTAAGAGGCTCATGCGATCACTTCCACCGTTATAGGGGCCTTGAAAGCGCTTTAAGATAAATAACGCATGTATCATCAACGCTAAACACGCCCACTCGCTCCACGCACCAAATAGAACTAACACACTTAAAATTAAACGAGGAATAAAGAGGTAACGATCCCTTTTTGAGATATAAATATGCTCAATGCTTTGCTGAATAAGCGCAAATGCTAGTAAAATCTCAGTTAAGCGAATCGCAAGATCAAAACTCATGCAAAATCACCCTCTTTGAGCAGATATATTTGCGACATATAAAGAATATCTGTATGCAATGTTGTACCTTCTCGATGAATAAACATAAGTCTAAATTGTACATAGCGATTGTTTTCAGCAGCACATATATCATTCTTTAAATCTTGCTGGATATGCTCGATAATTTCATTCACTGAATGTTCAGTTGGATGGTGTATTAGCCGCTCTGCGCAACTTGTTAGAAACAGTGTTTCATTTGATTTCGCGTTGAAAAACATATGTCTGATAAGATCAGCTACTGTCAATTTTTCTGGTTTAGGGCGAAACATATGCCATGTTTTTGCTAGACTATTCTTGTTTTCTAATAGAGTGTATTCAATACGAGGAGACGGAGAAATGCTCTCAAAAAAACGCCATGATGGGATAATGGCAGGCAGTAAAAGCTGAAATATCTGGAGCATAGCAACATCACCAATGAAAGAATAACCTAATCAATCTTTACTCGACAAATGCTACTCTTCCAAGTGATTAATTTTTCAACAACTTTCATTATCAAGTGTATGTTGCACACTATGATATGCAATGATAATGACTAAGGCTTGTGGCTTTTTAGTATGGGTGTTGTATCC